>JBEBUJ010000022.1:0-36503 GCA_040393365.1 Leucobacter denitrificans | reverse complement strand
CCGGATCCTGCGGTTTGAAGCCGCCGAGCGCATCAACGGTTAGAGCCGTGAGCGGGGCGAGCGCGAGCTTTCCCCGATCCACACCCTGCACATCGGTGAGCCACTCCACGAGCTGCGGTGAAATGACATGGTGGGTGTCAATGAATTCATCGAAATGCACCGAGATCCCCGGATACCCACCGCCGAGATACTCGACAATGTGCAGGGAATCGACCACTTTGAGGTTCGGGCGATGAGCCTTGAACCAGGGCAGCATTTGGTAGAGGTAGTGCGAATGATGGAGCATTACTCCAACGAGATTGAAATTCTCGAGGAGAGCATGAGCAAGTGGAATATCGATCTCATGTTCGAAATGATCAAAACTCAGAGAAATGATCACGCAGCCGTCGAGTTCCGGGCGATCGGCCCAGGGATGTACTGAGTTCTGGTCAGTGATGATAACTGGGAGGTACCCGGCATCCTTCGCGATCTGAATGGACTCGACTGCCCAACGTTCGGCTCCTCCAGTTTGCAGCCAATGGAGTCCAAACAGAATTGCGGGAGGGGCATTGCTTGGAGCCGATGTAGGAATGCGGCGCCATCGTGATATCGCCTCCTGAACTGACGCATCGTTCTGGTCATTCGGATACCTTGGGAGCGCGCCCTCGATCGCGCGCTCGCGGCGGCTCATGATGAATTCTCTTACCGAGTCGAGAACGACTGGGCCCCGCTTCTCAAGTTCACGATAGATCTTGCGTGGAACTGAAAATTGTTCAGGCGGACTTGTGGTCGCAGGCGAGGCATCGCGGTGACCAAGTCGTATGAACCGGGTAAGTTTTGCGCGTACATTTTCTCCGAGTGCAGTGCTCTGCACTCGGAGCTCAATGTGCGATGGGAGGCCCGCCGCTGCGCGTCCATCAATCGTGGACGAGTCTGTGAGCGCAGGGACTTGGTGCACTTCTCCGATTGAAATGACGGCGTGGATCGAGGCCCCAGGATTCACTAATGAGTGGTAAATGAGCGCTGATTCAAGCTGAACTTGTTGCTGATGAGTGAGGCCCGTGAGGAACGCTTCAGTTTGTTTTGACTCATTCTCATCAGTGACGAAAGGAAGGTTTTGCGAGTATGGCAAATTTACTCCTCCCCCAAGCGTGCAGAGACCGGCCTGCGGTTCTCACGCTCCATCCACTGAATGAGTTCAAGAGCGAGTTCGGGGGAGAGCGACGAGATGTCGAAACCCTCGAGGAGTAGGTTGCCTTCTAAATATGCCGCTGTGAGTGCCTGAACGTCTGTCTCCGGTACACCACGTCGTTCAAGTCCTATTGAGTTCACTCCTTGAATGCGTGCGGGGGACCCGTAGGCCTTGGTGTGAGGCGGAAGGTCTCTCGTAAGCGGAGTGCCCATGCCAACCATGCAGCCGGCACCGATGAAGGTTCGTTGATGCACGGATGCATTCATTCCGAGGTTTGATCGTGCACCGATGACGCAGTGGCCGCCAACGGAAACACCTGCCGAGAGTGTCACTCCTTCACCTATGAGCACATCGTGCGCAATGTAGGCACGGTTGAGGATCCAAGCCCCAGCACCCACTGTGGTTTCTCGATAGCTCCCCTGGTGGATCACGGCATTTTCGCGAATAACTGCACCCGTGCAAATGCGCACCCCGGCGTGAAGTAGATCACCGGACCAGGCGGCGTTCTGTTTGTGGTCGCTCATCTCGGGGGGAGCACCAATCTGGGCACCCGGACCGATCCATACGTCATTTTCAATCACACATGGACCGAGAATTACTGCTCCCGGGCCTACGCTCACGCTATTGCCGATCTCGACACCCTCACCGATGAATGCGAGTGGGCTAATCCTTGCATCTGTCACAGGTTACGCTTTCGCCTCGAGATGCACGGTGTGTCCATCGTTCGCGGAATCGAGCGCTGCTTCACAGACGCGGAGCACCTGGAGGCCTTCACGCAGTGTTACTGACTCAGAGGGCTTCTCAAGTATTCGGTCGCGGAACGCTTCTTGTTCGCTCTTGAGGGGCTCCCGCTTTTCGAGTTGGAATCGGGTAATGGTGCCTTCACTCACGCCGCGGAACGACGTGACGGCCTCCCATTCAGTGGCGTGAGTGCCATTTTCGTAGTAGGTGAGGTCTGCGGTCAGCGTGTCAGCGACGAACGCGCCGCGTTCGCCGGTTACTAGAGTGAGACGCTCTTTGAATGGGGTGAGCCAGTTCACTAAGTGATTGGTGATGATCCCATTCCCGAGCTTCGCTGAAATGCTCACCATATCTTCGTGTTCGCGGCCGCTTTGGTACGCCGTCTGAGCGGAGACCGAAGCGAAATCGGAGTGTGCGAGCCACGCGGTGAGATCTACGTCGTGACTGCCGAGATCCTTCATCACACCGACGTCGGCGATTCGAGCGGGGAAAGGGCCCTGCCGTCTTGTGTGGATCTGATAGACGTCGCCTAAATCGCCATTCTCGAGCCGCTTGCGGAGGCTCATGAGAGCTGGATTGAAACGTTCGATGTGACCGACCGCGCCTGTCAACCCCTTGGATTCGAAAGCTTCGACGAGCTTTACGCCAGCCTCGAGTGAGTGTGCAACCGGTTTTTCGATGAGTGCGTGCACGCCTGCCTCAGCAAGCTGCAGGCCGACCTCTTCGTGAAACTGGGTAGGGACAGCGACAACTGCGGCTTCGATCTCGTGTTCGAGGAGCTGCTCGATCGAATCGCACAGAGGTAAGGAACCAGCTGCACCGTGAGGGTCTCCCATTGCGTCGGCGACGGCGACGAGTTCGAACCCTTCGATCTCACGGGCAACGCGGGCGTGATGGCGTCCCATCATTCCGAGTCCAATAACGCCAACCTTGATGGTCATGAACACTCCTCCATGCAGGTGTTGTGCGTAGACAGATACTTGACAATGGTATCTCTAGGAATACGCGGGGTATCTGAATGCGAAGCTGCCGAAGCTCAAGTTTGCTAGAATCAATCGCCGTATGTGCGTGCATCTCTTTGCGCGCGTAAATGAACGCTGGGAGGACGAATGGCGCTCGTGAACCCAGCACTCCATGGGTTGGACACTTCAGATTATTCTGTCCCTGGAAAGGGACGTGGCCTGCTCGATGTTTTCCACTGGCGCTTTCTGCTGAAGCTTCTCGTGCGGAAGGAAACTGCGACCCGGTATCGTAACTCAGCACTTGGGTGGATTTGGTCGTACGTGAGGCCGGCGGCTCAGTTTGTAATTTTCTACGTCGTTCTTGGGGTATTCCTGCAGATGAATCGCGGAGTAGACAACTTCGCTCTGTATTTGTTCTCGGGAATCATTGTTATCAACTTCTTTAGTGAGGGCTTCTCAAACGGGACCAAGACGCTCGTTGATAATGCACATCTTGTGAGGAAGATTTACCTACCGCGTGAGCTCTTTCCAATTGCTGCGGTCATCGTTTCTTTCGTGCACTTCTTGCCGCAGATGGGTGTGCTCCTCGTCGTTTGTCTGTTCTTTGGATGGCTTCCTAGCGTCATGCCGATCCTCGCAATACTCCTTGGGCTACTCACCGTACTCACGTTCACTCTCGGCCTGGGAATGTTCTTTGGGTCACTGAATGTCCCATTCCGCGACGCGCAGAACTTTGTGGAGCTCATCTTGTTGTTTGCGACATGGGTATCTCCTGTTTTGTACTCATGGAAAATGGTCGCTCGAGTCGTGCCTGATTGGGCGATGCACATCTACCTGGTGAACCCGCTCACAAGTGCGGTTCAACTGTTCCATTACGGATTTTGGGCACCAGTAACCGATGGAGCATTCGCTTCGGAATTTCCAGACGCATTTTGGACACATGCGGGGATCGCACTCCTGCTCTCGCTCATCACGCTCTACGTTGGACAAGCAGTGTTCCGTCGCCTTGAACCAAAGTTTGCGCAGGACCTGTAATGGAGACATCGACTGTGGGGAATGCTGTGGCAACTGAGCGTCCGGCAGTGATCGTAGATGCAGTTTCGAAGCACTTCAGCTTGAAGCACACGCACTCACTTAAAGAGACTTTTATCGCGTGGACGAAGCGTAAGCCACTTCGCACGGAGTTTACGGCCCTCAATGAGTTGAGCTTCACCGTTTCTGAGGGTGAGTCAGTTGCCGTGATGGGCTATAACGGCTCGGGTAAGTCGACACTGCTAAAGCTGATGTCAGGGGTGCTGCGCCCTGACGAAGGCACCGTACTCACGCGTGGTCGTGTTGCCGGACTTATTGAGGTGGGGGCCGGATTTCATCCAGATCTGACCGGGCGAGAGAACGTGTACTTGAACGCGGCCATTCTCGGAATGCAAGAAGAAGAGGTTGACGAGATCTTCGAGGAGATCGTCGACTTTGCGGAGATCCGTGAATTCCTTGATCAAGAGGTCAAGCATTACTCGTCTGGGATGTTTATGCGCCTTGCGTTCTCCGTGGCGATTCACGTACATCTCGACATTCTTCTCGTCGATGAGATTCTCTCTGTTGGTGACGCTCCATTTCGGGAGAAGTGTCGAATTAAGTTTGGAGAGATGCTTGAGAAGGAAAAGACGATGGTCGTGGTGAGCCACGACATGGAAATGGTGCGCGAACTATGTTCGCGCGGAATTGTGATTAAAAAGGGGAAGCTGCGTTTCGACGGCCCAATCGAAGAAGCAATCGCCTACCTTGAGTCTCCGGCCTATCAGGTCGAAGAAGCCAAATAGAACTTAGCTTTAGTCGCAATCCACTAGGAAGAGTGCAGCGCTACCTTCACGATCGATCTCAGTTACTACCGGCGAGTCGCCGATATGTTGAAGGCCGCGGTACGGTGCGTACACTCCGGGCTCCTCGATGTCGTACTTCACCCTGCCAAAGTCAAGGAGATGAGTTACTCCAAGATCATTGAGGAGTAAGCATGCATCCGCTTGATCTAGCTGGTTGAATTCAGAGGCAAGTTCGAGTGCTTCCGTCCCGTAGGATCCTTTGAGATGTCCAAACAGAACCTCTCGTTGTGAGATAGCGAGCGCTAAACCCGTACCAGTCCAGGGGTCCCCTGCAATTATTGCATCGGGTGCGACCTCGCCCGCGAGGCGGTTGAGTAGCTCGCGCTCATCCGCTGAGAGTAACTCAGAGGTTCCTTCTGGGTCGTGCAAGTCCGAAATCCAGCCGCTCTGGGCTGAGAGACTCTGACCTCTTGCTCCAGTCAGGATGAGAGCGAATACAACTATTGCTCCAATAGCAGGAAGAAACCTCCTGACCTTGGATGAGACCCTTTCGGGATCTGCGTTCTGAAGACCGATGGTTACATAGTCGAGAAGTCGAGCCGACGCGGCTGCCGCAAGTGGGATTGCGGCAATAGGAAGGAGAGACGCGAGTCGGTGCGCATCGTTGTACCAAGCGCCTGTAAAGATCGCTCGAAATGAACCATCTAGGCCAGAGGAGATGACGAAAAGTCCCAGCGCAATTGCGTATGAGAGTATCAGCCAACGGTGGCGTCGAAGAACGAGCAGCACGACAATTCCCCCGAAGACCAGTATCGTCAGGAACCAAGCGCGGCTTTCGATCATTGGCGCATTTGAGATCCCGTCAATGAAGGCCTGAACAAGCCCGCTGTCGTAATTGCGTTGATTGTCGCCTGTTCTCACTACGTTCCATGACACAGCGTAGAGAATCACCATCAGGAAGATTGCGCTCCAGCGGATTGATTTTGCAACTTTGCTGAGGTGGCTGGTGCGTACGTCATTTGCAGTCACTATGAGCATTGGGACCGTAAAGGCGGCGATGCCGAATAGTGCATTCGGATGCGCCAAGAGTGCTGCCCCAATTGAGCCCACCGTTGCGACCCAAAGAGATATAAGCGGCGCAAGTGAATGGATGGCGTTGTACCGGAGTGCGGGATATAGGAACCCGAGGGCTAGGGGTATCAAGGCTGTTGAAAGGAGATTTGGATAGAGCACCCCCCATGCAACAAGCAAGTATGGAAATGCGGTGAAATTTGCAGCGAGGATAGCCCCCAAGACCAGGTGCGCGGGTCTTCGAACGAAGAATGGTCTACTAAAGAACAAAATCGCGATAGGCCAGATCCATGCGGAAACTGTGAGAACCATTGCGTTCGTGGCAGTAGGAATACTTGCGCCACTGAGTTGAGCAATTAGGGCGACTAGAGCATGCCATAGTGTCGGATAGAACGAGCCGGTTGATCCTGGCGAAGCAAGATCCATATGAAACGGCGAGGCATCACCGCTTAACACAATTTGTGCGGCGGCATTTACGTGGAAGACGCCGTCATAGGTTTGTGAGATGTTCTCCGGGGAACCTATCGCACGCGCAATTTCTTGACCGATGAGCAACGTAGCCACGCCAATGGCGATAGCTGCCCAAAGCGCAGAACGAGGTGTTGTAGCGTCGTTGGTTCCTGTGTGCCGCGTGGCGACTCGGACCGGGAGAAGGGCGACGCAGACGAGAATAGTTACAGCGAGAACTGGAAGAATTCCCCAGTGAATTCCTATGAGGGGAGCTGTGATAGTAGCAAGGCCAACGATTGCCACCGACGCTGCTATTGATGCAGCAAGGAGAGTTAGCCCTCGGAAACGCAACAGCCACGCCACGGGGAGACCCGGAATTGTGACCACCGCTACTGCGAGAACTAGAGTCGGAACTGCTCCGAGCCACGCCAACATTAGCGCTCCTCGGAGCGCAGGCGCTCATCCAAGCGTGCTTCAATCAGCGCTACTTCTCTCGCAAGGTCGGTAACTCGGGCATCGCTCCTGGCCTTCGCGCGGATGATCAATACTGCAAACACAAGTCCCGCAATTATGAATCCATAAAGTAATAGGTCGGTACCTCGACCGATTCCGAAAAACCTTGCCACCATGGATAAAAGCTGAGGGAAGAGGATGGCGATGACGGCGGCCACGACGAAAAGCATTGCCAATAGACGCTTAATTGCGAGCGACTTTTCGCCTGGGAGGCTGCGCACGGCGAAGAGCGTGATGATAATCACGAGGGCTATGAGGAGAACCTGGAACAGCATGGGGACCTACCGAATGATCAGATCGACGAGTATATTTATCGAGTTGAGTAGTGACTGGCCCTTGGCCTTTGAATAGTCGGTGTAGAGAACTTCCACCGGATGTTCAACGTAAGGGAGTTTGGTCTTTCCTAGCTGTACGACAATTTCAGTGCCGTGCGCCATGCGATCCTGGCGTAACTTGATCTGAGCAAGCGCGTCGTCTCGGATCACGCGGAGGCCGTTGTGAGCGTCGGTGAGCCTAGTGCGGGTTGTAATGTTTGTGACCCACACGGCTGTTTTCAGCACAATCTTTTTCAAGAGTCCAGGTTTAGTTCGATCATCGAGGAATCGAGACCCAAACACAATTGCGATGCCGTCAGTGCGTGCGCGCTCCACCATTGTCTTAGCGTCGGCAACCCGGTGTTGACCATCAGCATCAAAAGTTACAACGTATCTAGCCTTGTGCTCGTGCGCATACTCGAAACCGGTTTGAAGGGCTGCGCCCTGACCTAGGTTAATTGGGTGAGTGATAACTCTTGCTCCGGCAGATCTCGCCAATGCCCCTGACCCATCTTGGGATCCATCGTCGATGCAAGCGATATTGGGAAATATAGGCAGAAGCTCGCGAATTACTTCCGATATGACCGAGGCTTCGTTGTATAGGGGGATGACGACCCACACGTCACTATTTATTTGAGAGTGATGAGAATCTCTCGAAGAGGCGAGGGGCATGCCCCTATTCTTGCAGACCTCGTCTCCTCTACTCCTGGATGTATAACTATTGGTCGGAAGTGGGTTGTTGTCCGTATGCTTCAAGTTATGCTTGAACCTTAGTGTTGGCAGATTGTGGAGACAATTATGGATGTAAACCGCAAGGGTCTTAGACGACGTGTGCTTGCCATAGTGGCTGCTTTTGGCGTTGCCTTATCGACGGCTCTTGTTGCCAACCCTGCGCAGGCAGCTCCGGTAGTCGGTTTCGAAGCGGGAAACATCATCTCGGACGGTCTCTTCTACAACGGGGGGAGTATGAGTTCTACGCAAGTCCAGAGTTTTCTGAACGAGCAAGTACCGAGGTGCACAATTGGAGATCCGGGCCGCAAAGCTGGTTCGGCCTATGGGAGCACGAAGATTGCAAACAAGTGCTTACGAAACTTCTCGATGACCACGGCCTCTAAAGCAGCGAACGCGTTCTGTTATTCCTACGCGGGGGCCTCCAACGAAACTGCAGCCCAGATCATAACCAAGGTCGGGAAGGCATGCGGCATCAGTCAAAAGGTACTGCTAGTCCTCTTGCAAAAAGAGCAAGGATTGGTAGCGGACACGTGGCCGACTGTGCTCCAATTCAGTTCTGCCACCGGCTATGCTTGCCCGGACACCGCGCCATGCAGTGCCACCGAGCAAGGCTTTTTTAACCAGGTGTATTTAGCGGCATGGCAATTTAAGGTCTACCAAGTAAATTACAAGAGTTTCGGGTACTGGCCTTATCGAGAGAACTACATACAATACAATCCAACTGCTTCGTGCGGTGGGACGAACGTATATATCAAGAACACGGCGACGGCGGGACTATACATCTATACGCCCTATCAGCCAAACCGCAATTCGTTGAATGCTGGTTTTGCCTCTTCTAGTGACGCATGCGCGGCCTATGGCAATCGGAACTTTTTTAACTACTACAAGAGCTGGTTCGGGGTTCCGAACATTTCATTCGACATCACGGGAAATATTCTTGAGTACTGGTTGGTTCATCAGTCTTGGCTTGGGCAGCCGAAACGGAACGCCGTCACTCTTTCAGTTGGAGGAGGAGGTAAGCTCCAAGAGTTCGATGGTGGTGCTGTGTACGATGCGAACGCAGGTGGCACCGTAGGAATTACGGCTACAAGCCCAATCCGCGTAGCGTACGTAAATGCTGGCGGCATAGAAGGTACCTGGGGGTGGCCACTGAGTCCTGGTGTAAATCAGGGCGGGTCAGGTAATAATGTGATGCAGTTCCAAGGTGGACTAGTCGTCGAATCGAAGGCTTCAGGGACTTATTTGATTCCGACGCATCTTGTCACCTACTGGCAGAACTCTGGTGGATTCAATGGGTCTATCGGCGTACCAACTGCTGCTTCGAAGGCGGCAAACGGACTGGTGTGGCAGAGGTTTCAAAAGAGCGCACTTGTGATGTCTCAGAGCGGCTCCTTCCAACCCTTCGATCTTCGCTTCTTTGAAGCCTGGGAGAAGGGAAGCCTCAGTAACACACTTGGAATTCCAGTCGCAAGTATTGCTTCGGATGTCTCTGCAAACGGTGGAGGTCAAAAGTATTCATTCGCGAATGGGACAATGTTCCGTTCATCTCATGGCATATTCGCACTGCCGAATGGTGCGATGCTGGATGCGTACAACGATCTGGGAGGGCCAGCCGGGGGGTGGGGCTGGCCCCGTGGTCGCCAGTTGTGTACGGCTGACGGCTCTAGCTGCAGTATGGATTTCGCGAACGGTGTCGCCACCTGGTCTAACGACAGAGGGGTGCTGTTTACCCCACTAAGCGCGTCCCCCAGCGAATCACCAACCCTGCCAAGTTCGGGTGAGAAAATTGTCGGAGGTGCAGCGTAATGGTTCGTGGAAGCAGATTATTCTGTAGCTCTTTGCTGATCGCGTCGGTGTTGCTCTTTGGCCTTACAAGCCCTGCGACTGCCGAGGATGCTATTCCTGAGGGCCCCGACTCGTCCTCCGAGTTGTTGGGAGCTTCACCGACAGAACAAGATCTTCTCGGCTCAGAGGAGTACAACGCGGCTGCTCCGCTTCCCGAACCGCTTGTTGAGGGCTCCCAACGGATGGCTTCTATGTCGACGGCTGCGTGGGTAGAGAAGCCAAACGCGCGTATTTCTGGGCAGAACCGCTTTGAAACTGCTGTCGCAATCTCGGAGCATGCGTACCCTGATGGGGCCGAGACGGTGTTGATCGCGACGGGCCGCGACTACCCCGATGCACTGAGCGGTGCAGCACTTGGCGCGAAGCTCAAGGCACCATTATTGCTGACGGAGTCTAGTTTCGTTCCAGCACAGACCATCGCTGAGCTCACGCGGTTGAAGCCGAGCAAGATCGTCTTACTAGGAGGCTCTGGAGTAATCGGGTCAAATGTTGAGGCACAACTCCTCGCTCTTGGCGCTCAGGTTTCTCGACTGGCTGGGGCTAATCGATTTGAAACTTCGGTTGCTATTGCTCGAGCAGGCTGGGAGCGGTCATCAGAAGTATTTGTTGCTACGGGCTGGGGGTTCGCTGATGCGCTTTCTGCGGGGGCAGCAGCGGGGGAACTTGGGATACCTGTCATTCTGGTTCCCGGTATGGCGACGGTGGCGCCAGCGAGTGTTCAAAACGTCTTGCGGGATCTCGGTGTCACGAAGATCCACATCGCGGGCGGCACTGGTGCCGTCACCGCAAAGATGCAGTCTTCGCTAACGGGCGCGGGACGTACTGCGGTACGTTATGCAGGAGGAACGCGGTACTCAACCTCGGCTTTGATCGCTACAGGTGTCTTTGAGGGTCACCGCGACACCTATTGGGCTGGCGGTGCTGGATTTGTTGATGCTCTCACAGGTGCGGCAGTTGCTGGCGCTCAAGGTGCTCCTCTGCTATTGGTGCGGAGCTCATGTGTTCCGGGCGTCGTGTACGACGCGAATGACCGGGTTTCTTCGGGCCAGACGTTCCTGCTTGGCGGTGTTGGCGTCTTATCCGACGGGGTTCTAATGGGGAATGAGTGTATGTCCCAACCCACGGGTATTACCGCAGCAGAGTGGCTGGGAATTCAACAGCTTTACTCGACGTTGAATAGTGAACGATATGAAGAAAGACTTTCACCGTTCCGATTAGCTGATGCTTCGTACGGAACACCAGCGTTTAGTTGGAGTCGAACGATGCGCCAGAGCGGTACGAGTGTTAACCCGTCGCTCGCTGAACAGCAACCCTGGGCCGTGTATCAGGTCGTCGCGCAGACCAATGTGTCAGGAGACAAGGTATCGCGGTTGGGTCAGTTGCTATTGGCAAATACAGAGGCGAGGAGCTGGTTGCTCAAGCCCAGTGGTGGCGTACGCGGATCACTTAGCGTTGGGTATGCAGCTTCGGCCACGAACGGCTACGCGACTGTGATGGTTGGCACAAATCTTCAATAGCCTTTCAGTGGGTTCACTGTAGTCTGATAAGCGCGAAGTTGCCTTTTGCAGAGGTAGACTTTGCGTCCCAGAAAGTTAGGGTATTTCCTTTGTCTATTTCGTTTATTCCCGCAGCAAAACCCATGATCGGTGATGAAGAACGGGAAGCTGTTGACCGCGTTCTCAGATCTGGCATGATCGCACAGGGTCAAGAAGTTCACGCATTTGAACGGGAATTTTCGGGACATTTCGTCGGAGGGAGCCCTACTGTTGCCGTGAACTCAGGGACAAACGGACAACTTCTCGGTTTGCTGGCTGCAGGGGTAGGGCCTGGTGACGAGATCATCGTCCCATCCTTCACTTTTGCTGCGACAGGGAATTCCGTGGCGCTCACCGGCGCTTCCCCTGTTTTCGCTGACATTGAACCAAACTATTTCAGTCTTGATCCGATTTCTGTGAGGGAGGCTATTACTCCTCGCACCAAAGGCATAATGCCAGTTCACTTGTATGGACACCCCTTTCTGGTAGACGAGATAGAGGCAATTGCATCCGAGTTTGGTTTAGCTATATATGAGGATGCGGCTCAAGCCCATGGTGCAAGTTGGGGAGGACGTAACGTAGGCACAATCGGTGATTTCGCCATGTTTAGCCTCTACCCGACGAAGAATATGACATCGGGTGAGGGGGGTATGGTTAGCTGCGCCACGGAGGAAATTGCTCATAGAGTTCGGCTGCTGCGCAATCAGGGGATGGAAAAGCAATACGAGAACGAAGTCGTCGGATTTAACGCCCGCATGACTGATATTCATGCGGCGATCGGTCGGGTACAACTCACCAAAGTTGATAGCTGGACTGCTCAACGTCAGGCGAATGCTGCGGCGCTAAATAACGGACTCGCGGGTATCTCAGGCGTTTCTACACCTGTCGTTGCGCGGGAGGCGGTGCACGTGTACCACCAGTACACGATCCGGGTTGATGCGGCAGAACGTGATCGTATGCAGGTAGCTCTGCGAGATGAGCATGGTGTGGGAACAGGGGTTTACTACCCCATCCCAAATCATAGACTTCCATCATTGTCCAAGTTCGCGTCCGACTTGGAACTCCCCGAGACGGAACGAGCTTCCAAGGAAGTACTATCGCTACCTGTGCATCCCTCACTTTCTGTTGACGATATCGGACGGATTATATCTGCGGTTGAGTCAGTCGCGCGGGCCGGTTCGTAGGGAATCGTGCATATCGCGATTACTTCTCGTATTTTTGCGCCTGAGCCGTCCGCTGCTTCTTTTAGGTTAGCTGCCTTGGCGGAGGAGTTGAGCGCTAGAAAGCACGAAGTTACAGTCCTTACAGTTAGACCGTCAAAACACTCGTTCTCGGAAACAGCGAAGACTGGAGTGAAACCCTATAGGATCATTCGGTTCCCTGTGCTTCGAGACCGGAATGGATATGTTCGTGGCTATATGCAGTACATGAGTTTCGATATTCTACTCTTTTTCCGCATTCTTTTCGGTCCGAAGCGAGACCTCATCGTTTCCGAACCCCCGCCTACTACGGGTTTCTTTGTACGCTGTGCAGCTGCTCTGCGGAGGACACCTTACGCATACTACGCTGCAGATATTTGGTCTGAGGCGTCAGTGCAGACCTCTGCCCCTCAATGGGTCCTGCGCGCTGTTCGGAGCATCGAGCAGACTGCGTTGAGGGGTGCCAGCATAATCCTTGCGGTTTCACCTGAAGTTGCATCTCGCGTCGCTGCCTTTGGAGTTAGAGGTCAAGTTAAAATCGTCGGCAATGGCGTCGACGTGGGAGCCTTTCGAAGTGGGATCGATCCATTTAGTTTCAATAACGCGGAGACTTCGAACCCAGAATTCATATATGCGGGGACTGCTTCGGAGTGGCATGGTGCAGGGGTTTTTATTGATGCTTTGCCTGAGTTACTGCATGTAGAACCCCGGTCAAGGTTAAGGTTCATCGGCGGTGGTTCAGAAATCGATGCATTACGTGTCCGAGCCCGACAATTGGGGGTTTCGCATGCGGTGACCTTTGCCCCGACGCTTCCACCTGAACAGTTAGCTCCTTTGTTGCGAGGTGCCACTGCGGCACTCGCAAGCGTTCGACCAGACTCTAGCTACGAATTTGCATTCCCAACGAAGCTCTACAGCGCAGTCGCATGCGGTGCACCGATCATTTACTCGGGGGGCGGACCAACTCGCGAATTTGTAGCAACGGAAGTAGCTGGCGCACCGCTCGGCCTGTCTGTCGACGCAAGTGCTGAAGCGGTTGCGAAAGCTATGATCGCTTGTGCAAGTGAAACCTTTAGTGAATCCCGGCGGAGGGCAGTTTCAGAATGGGCAGAAGGAAACGTTAGTGTGAAATCAGTAGCTGAACGCGCTGCTGCGTTTCTTGAGGAGAGTACTTCAAGTTAGCGGTGTCTCCCGAAAGCCAGTGTAATATCGGGCCATGCGTGTTCTCGTTGTTACAACTTGGTTCCCTAGCCAGTTGGCCCCGGGCAATGGAATATTTAACCTTCGCGACACCGAGCTTCTTGCTGAAGACCACGACGTGACGGTGCTGCATTTGATCCCGTCCGAGCATTTCGATACGGTTTCTCAGGTTGACGATCTTGATAATCCCTCGTTCGACTTGCAGCGCTTGCCCTATCAGGCAGATAACCCTGCAAGTATTCTTCATGTAGCGGGGGTAGTTCGACGGTTATCGAAGTCACACGACCTAATTCATTCAATGGCTTTCAAGTCGATATTTCCTATTAAGATGGCGCATGCCAAGATTCCATGGGTGCATACCGAACATTGGTCCGGGCTAATGAATCGAAAGATCTCACTGAAAGCTAGAATCGCTGGGCGTGTGTTGCCGCTGTCAGTGCGAGCGAGACTCGGAGGGGTGCTGCTGTTCCCCGAGTTACGTCACCCCAACGTTGTTGTTGCTGTGGGGTCAGAACTCGGAAAAGCAATCGACAGGTATCGTGCTGACCGCAGTTCGATAATCGGCAATGCGGTGAAGTTTCCCGAGGATTCAGCACTGCCCTGTGCTCCCGAAATGCGAGGGAAGGCTGCGCTGAAGCTCGTCGCTGTTGGGAACTTGATTCACGCGAAGGGGCCCATGCCACTCATCGACGCCATTGCAGTTCTTAGGAGAGGCGGTATTGAAGCCAGTTTGGTGTGGGCTGGTGTTGGCAACTTGGAGTCAGAAATCCGTGCGAAGGCAGAAGCGCTTGATATTTCAGATCTGTTGCAACTAGTCGGGTATGTGAGACCGGAGCTCCTTCCAGATGTGTTGCGTGATGCACATATGTTCGTGTTGCCCACAGCGCAGGAGACCTTTGGAATTGCGATTGCTGAAGCTCTCGCTTGCGGACTCCCCGTGGTCTCGAGTGGAGTCGGTGGGCATATCGGCTTCTTGCCAGCTCGTGCGTCCAGAGTCGTCGACGTACGTGACGGAGCCTCTCTTGCTGCCGCTATCCAGGATCTAGCCAGTGACCCCATGCGATGGTCCGGGTCAGAGATTCAGCAGTATGCGCGGAGCAAGTTCTCAGCGAGAAGGCGAAAAGAACAGTATCGAGAGATCTATGATAACGCCAGAAGACGGGCTCAGGTTTAAGCGATAGCCGATCTACGCCCTGGAACTTCCAGAAACACATTCATGCACTCTTGTGCCGCTGATGTTACTCACCCCAGAACGTACTTCGGTTTCAGCAAGGTTCCGATATCCGACCAATCGCTACTTTACCCAGGTGGCAATAGTCTTGACGGCAGCCTCCGCGGCGTCTCCTTGTCCGTAAGGGGTTGCTTGTGTTGCTTCGGGCAGCGGCCGCGAGAGTGCAGCTAAAATTTCGTCAGCAGTGTTCGCAAGAATATTCCAGCCAAGTTCGACCGTTTCGACCCATTCCGTTTCATGTCTGATTGTGGTGCACGGAACTCGGAGGAGGAATGCCTCTTTTTGGAGACCTCCTGAATCAGTGACAATTCCAGCGCTATCTAGAGCGGCAGATATCAATTGGGGGTACCCCAGTGGGGGCCGTGTCTCTAGAGAGCCCTGGTTGAGATCGATACCGTGCACTTTTGCTTTTGCAACCACTCGCGGGTGCGCCAGCAGTACCACTGGTTTGTTCGCACTTCCCAACGCGACTACAATCTCCCTAAGTCGTTCAGGGTTATCTGTATTCTCAGCTCGGTGAATTGTAGCCAGATAGTAGCTCCCGGCTGAGTGTTTCTCAAGCAATGGGTTCATATTCTGCTGTTTGGCCACTTTGTCTCGCACTGAGTACAGTACATCTGTCATTACATCTCCGACGAGAACCGACTTGTGTGCCAAGCCTTCGGAGGCGAGGTGCTCCATAGCGACTTCGGTTGGTGCTAAGCATAGGTCTGCTGCGTGATCAGTCAAGACGCGATTGTGTTCTTCTGGCATGGAACGGTTGAAGGAGCGTAGACCTGATTCGAGATGTGCAACCGGGAAGTGCAATTTAACGGCACTGACTGCTGCGGCAAGTGTCGAATTTGTATCACCGTAAACGAGTACGCAGTCAGGCTCGAAGCGGTCTAAGACACTATCCATTTGGGAAAGAATGCTGCCGGTTTGTACCCCGTGGCTACCTGAGCCAACTCCGAGGTGCACATCTGGAGTCGGAATACCCAGGTCCTGGAAAAACACATCCGAAAGCATGGGGTCGTAGTGTTGCCCAGTATGGACGATGATATGTTCGTGACCTTGGGTTGAGATCGCTTGTGCGATCGGGGCCAGCTTGACGAATTGGGGACGGGCCCCGACAACACTCATGATTCTCACGAGAACACTCTACCTGGGTTGTAGTTCAGTATAGATAGCTGAATAACTGGATCGACGTACGCTTTCGGAGAAAGTCTTCTCAGCATAAGCCACGATCTCTTCGGCACTCCAACGTAGTGGATCCAGCGCCAATTCGAGTACTGCATTCGAGAGGTCTTCAGCAGATCGCGAAGGCGCAATTCGAGAGGCCAGCGGGGGGAGGTAACCGAGATGCCCTCCATGGCCTGTCGCCACAACAGGAAGTCCATGCCCTATTGCTTCTGCAATGGCGGTACCAAAGGTCTCAGATACTGTCGGTGCTAAGAACATATTTGCACGTCGCAGTATAGATGGAACCTCACTGTAAGGGACTAAGCCGAGAAGGTTGACTCGATCAGCAATGCCAAGTGTGTTCGCAAGGCGTTTGATCTGAGACTCAAGTGGCCCGTAGCCAACCCATTCAAGGTGCACGTCAAAACCGAGCTTGACTAAGTGGTGAACAGTCTCAACCGCTTCTAGAACACCTTTTGCGGGGGTGAGCATCCCGACCCCAACTAGCCGGATGGGATCGCCGACCTTGAAGGAAATTGGAAGACTAGATTGCTCATCTTGGATCTGAACCTGGTTCGGGACAACCCGGACAGGTCTCTTGGGATGGTGTTGTTCTATTTCTGTTGCAAGCGCCTTACTCACCGCAACGATTACATCGGGGCGTCGGAACTGCATGAGGAGTAAGCTTCTGGCCGCTCTGCCTCTCCAGTTAAGCTCTGTTGACCAAATTTTTGAGGCGTGTTCCGTATGTACCCAAGGGAGTGTAATGCGGGTAAAGGCCGTCGCCACCAAAGTAGGAAACGCTGACGTGTGCAGAATGTCTGCCTCATTTTGGAGCTGACGTAGTGTGTGGAGTGACTTCAGTAGTGTTGGAATGTTGGTGAGCGAGAAAGGTATCCGACGTACGCGTATGCCTTGCCCGATCATGGATTCAGCTGGCTCCTCGACTGGCAACGTGCCGGGGAGATGGAGATGCAGTACTGTAACTTGATTGTCCTTGGCGAGCATTGTCGCGTCTCTTAGGTTAAACCCTCCAGATTTATTCTTGGAATCAGGGAACCACCTTGTAACGAATAACACCCTCATCGCAACTACTTTCGCTTTGGAAGATAGGCACGAAGGTCCATGAGTTCCAAGTCCGGTCTTGCGGGCGGCCATAGCATTGACCAGATTGCCGCAAGAACGTTCTCTTCGTCATGTTTCGAAACGTAGTAACCTTCACGTAGCGGAAAGACCATTTCGATCCCACGATACTTTGGTTCACTCCTGTGGGCTCCGATAGCATGTGCGACTGCTGCACTCACAACGTGTGCTCCCGCTCTACTTGCGAGCGCATAGGAAGCCCACACCTTCGGGTTTATCTCCATCAATACCAACTCACCTCGGGAGTCGCGTTTGAACTCAACTTGCGCAATTCCGCTCCAATTGAGTGATCGCATTAGTCTAATCGCGTTACTGGTGACTTCTTCGTCAAAGGACGAACGCACCCGGGTACCGCTCCCACCTTTGCGGGGAACAGACCTCTTTTCTTCGTGGGCAATCCCAACAACTGGATCGCCGTTCAGGAAGAAGCCGGAGAAGGCATGGGTCTCTTCGGAGGCATCGATGTATTCCTGGTAGAGGTACTCGTAGTCCTCCTGAGAAGCGGTGAATGCCAAGAAGTCCGAAGCATCCTGCAACACAGAAATAGTGCTGCCGCCCCGCTCATGCCTAGCCTTGGCGACTAGAGGGTATGGAAGGTCACCTGCAGAAGCCGCTAAGTTGACAACGCTCGTATAGTCAATCGGTGAACGAATTCCAGCCAAGCGGGCTTGTTCATATGTCGCGATCTTGTCCACTGCCAGGGAAAATTGCTCAGCTGCTGGCGCGACAAGTTGCACGGAGGGGGGAAGATGTTCCCGTAACTGAACCATTGCTGCGGTGGAGTGGTACCCAACAGGCAGAACGACGTCAGGGAGGTGCTCTTCGATTTGCGCTAGGACCTTGCTGCCATAACTAGGATCCGTTGCAGTAGGCGCTAATAAGGATTTATGAGTATGACGTGATCTGCTGAGGTGAGAATTCTTTGATGAAGATACTCCGAGAATCAGAGCACTCAGCTGCTGATTGAGCTCTCGAGCGACAGCTAGTGTGTGATCGTAGTCACCGTCTAACAGGAGAACTTTTGGCGCAGATTGAATGCTCAAAGCAGTCCTCCAGACAGGGGTGAGACTCGCTGCTTTAGCGGAAAATACCTATTGCCAATTGAGATCATGCTGATCGTATCAATCTTTTGGCGACCTTCTTCTAGTGTCTTTGCGATTGAGGCAGTGTTGTTAGGTTCGATGTTGCTCACCAGCGTTTGTGCGCCTTCCAGAGCGAGCCTTTCAAGACGAATGGCGCCGAGTGCCTTTTGAAGGCTCATCCGCCGATAATTCGGGTGTGTCCACTCTGCAAACCCGTAACCTTCTCCTGGGAAAAGTTTGAAGTAACCTCGGATAGTGCGTGGTCGATCGTCAATGTTGATTGCTGACCAGCTCAGAGAGACGGCAGCACCATCGGTTATCACAGCAACACCTGCGTAGCCAGCACGCAGGTAGCGGCGGGCCCTGTTTTCATAGCCGGGACGACCCTTGCCTAGAATCGCAAGGTTTTCCACCGAAACATCTAAGAACTTGAACTTATCAGGGAGCAGAAATGGCTCCATCTCAAGGCTGGCAATCTCACCAGAAAATACGTCATAGTGGTGAACTTTCGGTCGGAAACTCATCACTGCACCGAGAGTGTTCATCGGGCAGTCCGTTTTGACGGGTGCTTCAACAACTCACGAAGTGTGCTGTTCATTTCGTCTTCAATTCCTGGGCACACTTGCTTTAGCCCAAACTCCACACAGTAGTCCTGGCTTTCATAACCTCCTTGTTGAATCATGATTTGAGTTGGGATGTACCCGAACGTGTCATCGATACATCCGACACACATTACGTATTTCGCGCTACTCATAGCCCGGGTCTCGCGCGCGTAATGTGAGACAACTTCGCCACTGATTCCAACAATGTCCAGAGTCTTGCCAATGGAAAGACGGTGGAATTTTACTGTTGTCGTCATATCTTCAACAAATGACGATCCGACACGTTCAATCCGCTGGGAGGTAAATGGCTCTCCATCAATTTTGACTTGCTGTGAGTACAGTTCCAGCACGGTTCCGGCAAGAGATGAGCACCAATCCTGGTATTTTTTTGTGGTCATTGCATTGCGAAAGCGCGGTCCGTTCAGCAGTCTCAGGATAAGAGACTGCCAACTATCAATTCCTACGGAAGCATTTGGTCTTGTGTCACCAGAGAAACCCTGGAAGAAGAGAACCGGGACGTCTTTAGCATTCTGGTTGTTTCGTAGCGCCTCTCGGACATGGTGAATATAGTGGCTTGAGTTGTGCTGGGGGGACGGGTGAGCAACGGGGTGGCAAGCATAGTTCCAAACGTGAGCAATCGGGTCACCCCCCTCCCCAAGGATGGAAAGCAGGAGCAATGACTCGTCAGTAGAACCAGCCTTGTTGGGTGCACGCAGGATCACATTCCTACGAAGTCGCGACCCGAATACTAACTTTCGGAGTTTCCTTCGGTTGATCGAGTGGAACCCCCTCCCCTCACTTATGTGTAGAGAACCGGGTCTCGCTAGTGACGCATCTAAGGCACGTGCGATTGCTTCAGAAACTCGCCCCAGGAACTCCGAGAGGTATCCGCTGTCTATCTTTCCAAGTTTTGGTTTTGTGGGATCACTCATCGGAGCGCGGTGTGTGTGGGACGCCGCTACAAACACACGCTCACTGGGGAGGGGCTTTGCGGCTTGCTCAATGAAGTCCCTTACAAGCGTTCCTGGGTACAGCAGGTCCAGCGACACCAGGAGAATTGGGAGAGGTTCCTCGTTTGGCCAGATCGATAGGATGTTCACTTCGAGAGGTTCTTCAGTGTGCCTGTTTACAACCACCTTTGCAGACCTAAGGCCAGCCCCTTGGTCGACTGAGGTGGTGGGAGTGATATCGATGCGTTCAGAGTAGAACTTCAATTGTGCTCCAGAACTTCAAGTCTCATTTCGGGAGACGATACAGCTAGTGCCGGATATGCTTGGTCGGATCCCGCGTTCACATGACTATTCTCGCAGATCCGCTTGAAAGTACCGTGGACACGGTTGGCAAGATCCAATGAGAAGCCAGTGGAGCTAGGAAGTAGAAGGACCTGATGAAGAGTCTCTGGCAAACGCAACAAGGCCTCTTAAAGGTATTTCCCAAGGGTGCTTCGACGTTCTATGTCTGGTACTCAATTGTCACGGGTGCGTTAGCGCTATTGGACACTGCAGCGCTTGCACTCATCGCTTTAGCGATCACTCCACTCGCAACTGGGAAGCCGATTTCACTTCCAATGCTTGGGGAATTGCCAGCCTCAGCCACGGTTTGGGTGATCCTTGTAATCTGTACCTTATTCATTCTGAAGGGTGTTCTTGCGATCGCTCTGCATTGGTATGCGACGAGGCGATTCGCGCGGTACGAGCTTGAAGTTGGGAACCATCTATTCAAGGCGTATTCGCATTCGAGTTGGGAAGATCGAAGCCGCCTGAGTACAGCAGAGGTAACTCGAATCGTGGATCTTTCAATCGCAAACGCTAACAAAGGATTTATACTTCCTTTGTCGCAGATTCCAACCAATCTATTCACATTTGTGGCAGTACTTTCAGTGCTGGTGATCGCGCAGCCAGTTACAGCGCTGACCGCGCTCGTATATCTTTCACTAGTTTCTGGGGTCGTTATGATTGCAGTCACCAAGCGAATTCGCACGGCAGGGCTCCACAACCGGCGTTTCGGCTACAACGTTGCGACAATCATGACTGAAGTGGTTGATGCTCTCAAGGAATTGACCTTGCGAGGCAAGCTCGACGAAGTTGGAAGAGTTGTCTCTCAGAACCGTCATAGGGCTACGAGGGCCAGAGCGAATCTTTCCTTCCTGAGCATTATCCCAAAGTACGTTTTTGAAGCTGCGCTCATAGGAGGGTTTTTACTTGTTGGAGGAATCTCGTATTTGCTCGATGGGCCACAAGCTGCCGTAGTATCCATCGGACTGTTCGCAGCTACAGGATTTCGACTTATCCCTGCGATGAATGGAATCCTATCTGGATTCAATCTTGCGTCTGCAAATGAAGCGTTCGCCCACGATGTTATAAGGGAACTGAATAGCGCAAGAGAAAAGCATGTCATGGAGGTAGCTGAAAGACCAGACCCTGAAACTCTCCCTGAAAGCCCAAATAGTCTGAGACTTACCGACGTGCAGTTCCGCTACCCAAGGACCGATGTCAATGTCCTCGATGACATTAGCCTTGAGATCCCGTTTGGGTCACAGCTTGCAATAGTGGGTCCATCAGGTGCAGGCAAGTCGACCCTAGTTGACTTACTTTTGGGTCTAAGCCTTCCAACGGGTGGTCAGATAGCTATCGATGAGGTTCAACTGGATCGCGTGATCCGACAATGGAGGGGGCGTGTGGGGTATGTTCCTCAACGGGTCTCCCTCTTTGACGCTTCAATTGCACAGAATGTGGCGCTCACGTGGGTTGATGACTTTGATGAGGATCGAGTGCGTTGGGCGCTTGAGAGAGCTCAACTGACAGAGTTGCTCGAGCGGCCAGACGACATTCACGACAGAATTGGTGAGCGAGGAAGCTCGATTTCAGGCGGGCAGCAGCAGCGCCTGGGCATTGCAAGAGCGTTATATTCCGATCCATTGGTACTTGTCTTGGATGAAGCGACTAGTGCGCTCGATACAGGTACAGAAAATCGAGTAACCATGGCTATGCGGGAGTTGCAAGGAGATCTGACATTCATCACCATCGCGCACCGTTTAGCAACGATCCGCGATTACGATCAGGTCTGCTACCTCGAAGATGGAACAATACAGGGAATCGGCTCCTTTGATGAGGTAGTTGACGCAGTACCAGCATTTGCTGCTCAAGCGCACCTTGCGGGACTCGTAGGGCCTGAACGTCTCAAGGCCCTCGAGAAGCCAGAGTCTCACCAATGACTAAGAATCCAGCAATGATTTTTCATGCGGCCTATCCACTTAGTGTGCACGCCAAGAGCGCGAGTGGTAGGCGGCCCGTGCTCATGCGTGAAGCCTTCAGCGCAATTGGCTATGACGTGTACGACGTCTCCGGGGGCCCAACTGAGAGGATGCACCGAATTAGTCAGCTTGAGTCCAAGATCAAGGCGGGGCTGACAATTGATTTTGTGTATTCTGAGTCGGCGACTTCTCCTACTGGAGTGGGGAGGCCCTATTCGAGGCATAGCAGTTTGACGCGGGATCTCTCGTTTCTCGAGTTCTGCAGTAAACAGAACATTCCTGTCGGACTCTTCTATCGAGACGTGTACTGGCAGTTCGCTGCGTATACGAAGCTTGTCCGGTGGCCTCTCTCGACATTTCTCCGAGTGCTTTACAAATGGGACCTGCGTCGCTACAAGCGAGCCGGAATGACTATCTACTTGCCGTCAATGAAGATGCAGAAGTGGATACCTATTCTCAGTCCTGAAGTCTTTAAGGCGCTCCCACCTGGGGCCAACGTGGTTGAACATAGTGACACCGCAGAGTTTTCTGCACCAATTCGACTACTTTACGTGGGAGGGCTAGGAAGTCACTACCGACTTCAGGAAACAGTGGAAGCCATTGCCGGGCGAGATGATGTCGAACTCACCATATGTACGCGAGAGACTGAGTGGAGCCTAAATGAGGCAATTTACTCATCGTTGCTTGCTCAAAACGTTCGGATTGTGCATTCAAGCGGAAGGGCACTAATTGATCTCTACGCCCGAGCAGATATTTGTATCTTGGCGGTCGAGCCATTTGACTACTGGGAGTTTGCCGTTCCCTTCAAACTGTTTGAATACCTTGGAAACGGGAAGCCCATTATTGCGTCTAGGGGAACATATTCTGCAGAGTTCGTGCAAGCGGAAGACTTGGGTTGGGTGGTTCGCTACGGATCGAATGAGTTAGCCCAACTACTCGACAAGCTCTCTGCAGATCCTAGATTGATTTCAGAGAAGGCCGAGCATGTCAGGTCGGTACGACTTGAGCATACATGGGAAGAACGTGCACAACAGGTCGTTCGGGACCTCGTGGAATCTGGAAGCGTGGCTACAGAATGACGTCATCAATTCCAAACATGATCTTCCACGTACCGTTCGTACTTGACCCTGCCGCCAAGAGCGCGAGTGGGATCCGTCCAATGAGCATGCGTCGAGCTTTTGAGTCCATTGGTTTCAATGTGCTTGAGGTATCTGGGCATCATGCTGACCGGCGAAAGCAGATGCTTGAGTTGCGCTCCCAGATCCGCGACGGTATGAAGATCGAATTTGTTTATTCCGAGGCATCAACTGCTCCCACGGGCTTACGTGAGCCCGTCACGTTTGCGACGAGCCTCACACGCGATATCACGTTCTTGAAGTGGTGTCGAAGAAGAGGAATTCCAGTTGGTTTATTCTATCGAGACATCTATTGGCAGTTTGATGGTTTTGCGAGCCAGTCAAGCAAGATGATGGTTGCCTTCCTGAGATGGAGATATAGATCTGATTTGCGGGGCTATCGCGCCGCAGTTGACAAATTGTATCTTCCATCTAGACAGATGGCGGAGTACTTACCGTTCGCAAATCGGGCGCAGGCTAGTGCGTTACCGCCCGGATCACCTTCGGTTGAGTCCGGCGCTCCCAAGGGTGAACTTTCATTGCTATATGTCGGCGGCTTAGGCAAGTACTATCGTCTCCACGAGACCGTGCGCGGAGTGGCAATGGCGAAACAAGCTAGATTGACAATATGCACACGGGCGAACGAGTGGTCGACCGAGCAAAGTTCATACGCTGGGTTGGTTGACGGTTCAACTGCAGTGGTTCATCAGTTCGGTCCAGAACTGGAGAGACTATACGACGATGCTCACATTGGCGTTCTACTCATGGAACCAATCAAATACCGCGAGTTTGCTGCGCCAATGAAGCTATATGAATACCTTGGGCGCGGCAAGCCGATCATTGCAACCCGTGGGTCCTTAGCCGCCGAAATTGTGGAGGAGAACCAGATAGGTTGGACTATCCCGTACGAGGCGGAAGCGCTCAGAGAACTATTAGATCATCTTTTCCTCCACCCCGGAGAGCTGGAGTCTGCACAAAGAAACGCCAGATCAGTCCGCACCGAGCACACTTGGGCCGCTCGTGCAGCGCAGGTTGCTGCAGAACTCAAAGAATGCAGCGCAGTCGGAACTAATCTTTGAGAGCAGTTCGAATAAAATTCTTGCCTTCGACTTCAGCATTCAGTGCCTCCGCGGCACGATTGGATGCTTCTTTCATCTCCTGGACCTTCGCCGGAGTCAAAGCCAACAAAGTCGCAAGCAGGTCCTTGCCCTCGTATCCTTCAGTGACAACTCCAATTCCCCACTCTCTCACTATTGGGGCCATTGTCTTACCTTCAGCAACTACAAGTGCGAGGCGGCCTTGAATTGACTCAAAGAACTTATTGGGCAACGCGAACTCAAGATTCTGAGAGGACGGGCGGTAGAAGATGAGCTCGACGTCATATTCGTTAATCCATTCAGCAATTTGTCGCATTGGTGCTGGAGGGACAATATGCAGACGATCGCGGGCAGGATGATTGGCAATCTGTTCACGAAGCCATGAGTGTACCTTTTCATTTGGCATGAGCATAAAGGTCATACTGAAATGGTTAGGCAAGGTGCGCATTGCGTCGAGGATCTCCGTGAATCCGCGTGCAAAGCTCGCCATGCCATGGAATAGCAAGCGAATGTTTTGTGGATCTACACGTGACGCTTTCTGAGATACGTAAGGGGGAATATTCCGGAGAAGTCCGGGACGTTCAAATCCAAACTCCTCCGAGTAGAGGTCCCCAATCGGTTCGCAGACAACTGTTCGACTATCAAAGGCGGTACTACCGATTGCATTGCGGGTCCACCGGTACTGGCGGCCGCTAATCCAGCCTCCGAGCGAACTCCACCGTTGTCGGGGCTGGCGGTATTCGTGGATGTCCAAGTGAATTCGGACACGCTTATTCCCGTGGGAATTGGTTCGAATCCAGTTTGCCCAGGGAGCAAATTCAAACTCGTTGAAGAGTACAAGATCATACTCAGTTCTTCGAAGTCTTGACACCAATTGGTCAGGGATGCGGCTTACTAAGAGTCGCTGAAACAGTCTTGAGTTCGTTAAGAACAGGTGCGCAAACGCAAGAGGGATACGTTTACTAACCCATGACTTTGGTTGAGAAATTGCAAAATGATCTCGAGTTTGAGGCGAAGAAGCGGGACCGAGACCGAGCGTATCAACCGTCCACCCCAGCTGACTCAACCAATCTATTTGTCGACGAACACGGGGGTCTGTTTCGATATTTGAGTATGAAAGCACAAGGGCATTCCCGGGTACGGGCCTGAGTGAGGTCACTTGATCTCCGTTTAGTCAGCAGATTTGCTAGTCTATCCTGCTGCGGCGCTAGCATCGATATCATGCGAGTGTTGGTAGTTACCCCGTGGTTCCCTTCAGAAGGCCACCCGTCTGCCGGCATATTTAATCTGCGAGATGCTGAACTAATAAGCAAAGATCATCAAGTGCGAGTAGTGCATTTGATTCGCCCTGACTGGTACATAAATTCGATCAGACACTCGACTGGGATCGAGATCATCCAGGTGCCTTTTGCCTTGAATAAACCAAGGTCTTGGAACAAGGCAGTCAAAGTACTTCGGGCAGAAATTTCCGCCGCGCAACTTCTCCATACGATGGCATTTCCTGCACTATTGCCAATCTCCGTGTTGCGTGTGAGGGTGCCTTGGGTGCATACGGAGCATTGGTCAGGCGTAGGGCCTGCGGCTAGGGGTATTTCAGGTACGATCGGGCGAATTTTGAAACCAATTTTGAAGAAGCCAGATGAAGTCGTGGCAGTCAGCAGATGGCTAGCCAAGAACTTGCAAAACGTAACTAGACGGCGGCCTACGGTTATTTCAAACGCAGTGCAGGCTCCGCTAACTGAGCTCGTATCGAGGGATCACAATTTTGGAGAGGCTATCAAAGCTGTAGCTGTCGGGGGACTGATCTCGGGCAAGGGCCCGATCGAAGCTGTAGAAGCGGTTGCTATATTGCGCGGCCGAGGCATCAATGTTTCATTGCGCTGGGTGGGAACGGGAGCGCTTTTGAAAGCCGTCATGAAGCGTGCCAAGGAACTTGGCGTCTCTGAACACATTGAGTTGTCTGGAGAACTAGAGCGGGAGTCCGTGCACCGCGTTCTATCGGAGTCAAGCTTATTTCTTCTTCCTACGTCAGGAGAAACTTTTGGCGTTGCAATCGCAGAAGCCTTGATGCATGGGCTGCCTGTAGTAGTAAGCGGGGAGGGGGGTCATAGTGAGTTTCTTCCTCGATTCGCCTCACGAATTGTGCATGAGCGAACAGGGGCTTCACTTGCAGACGCCGTGCAGGAATTGGCTTCTGATCCGCGTCTTTGGAGTACCGAAGAAATAGCTACATATGCTCGTGAAATTTTCTCGGAAGATAAGAGAAGAAATCAGTATCGGACTGTATATTCACGGGCTGTCCGCAGCTCCAGAATCAAGCGAACATCGGGTCGACGTCATTAGCCGAACGAAAGAACCTAGTTTGTATTTTGTACTTGGAGTACGGCACACGACTAAGTATGACGGGTTCAGATACTTCGCTAAGACTCCGCAGCGAGCGCCCTGGCGTATCGCAACGTCGAAGTCGGTTTGCTGTCTGGGCGTTAACTCCTCTCCCTCGCTAGAATGTAGTCGTGAAGATCGCAGTAGTTGCCACGGGCAAAATCGGACTCCCACTCGCCACTCAATACGCATCGATGGGTCATCAAGTTGTAGGCGTTGATGTGAATCAGGCACTTGTTGACTGCATTAACAGAGCCGAAGAGCCGTTCCCCGGTGAAGCGGGACTCGCTGAGAAGCTCGCAGAGCAGGTGCCAGCGGGCGTGCTGCGTGCGACGACCGATTATGCAGACGCCATTCCCGGCGCCGATGCAATTATCATCGTGGTGCCGCTCCTCGTTGATGAGGAGACCTGGGAGCCCGACTTCAAATGGATGGATGCGGCAACACGATCCTTCGCGGAACATATCACTCCTGGGACGCTTGTATCGTATGAGACAACTTTGCCTGTGGGGACTGTACGTGGGCGTTGGAAACCACTTATCGAAGAAGTCTCTGGCCTGACCGAGGGCACCGATTTTCATATCGTGTTCTCGCCTGAGCGCGTGCTCACTGGTCGCGTCTACGCGGACCTCAAGAAGTATCCGAAGCTCGTCGGAGGATTGAACGAAGCAGGCACAAAGAGGGCAATTGAGTTCTACGAGTCGGTGCTCACTTTCGATGAGCGCCCTGACCTATCCCGACCAAATGGTGTTTGGGATATGGGCACTGCTGAAGCAGCCGAGATGGCGAAGCTCGCAGAGACTACATATCGTGACGTCAACATCGGTCTCGCAAATCAGTTTGCGCGATTCGCAGATACCGCGGGAATTGATGTATATAAGGTGATCGAAGCGTGTAACTCGCAGCCATTCAGTCACATTCACCGACCCGGGATCGCGGTCGGCGGACACTGCATTCCGGTGTATCCACGTCTTTATCTTTCAACAGATCCTGACGCCGACATCGTTCGCACGGCTCGCAACTATAACGCGACGATGCCAAAGTATGTGGTTGACCGTGTAGAGCAAACGATCGGTGACCTCTCGGGTCAACGGGTTGTCGTGCTAGGAGCCTCGTACCGAGGTGGGGTAAAGGAGACCGCAGTCTCTGGCGTATTCCCAACTGTCGAGGAGCTTGTGGCCCGCGGTGCTACTGTGACGGTGCACGATCCTGTCTTCTCTGATGAAGAGATTGCAGGCTTTGGGTTCGCGGTCCACCAACTTGGAGACCCTGTGGACGTTGCAATTCTCCAAGCAGACCATGCTGAATATAGGGAGCTTGGGCCCAAAGACTTCCCCGGAGTCAAGCTCTTCGCCGATGGCCGAAATTTCACCGACCCTGTCGTCTGGAGCGGTGTTCCACGTATTGTTATTGGCTTAGGTCAGTAGTAGCCTTCTAGGAATTTTCGGGGAGTAAGTCACCAGCACGTTCTTCAAGAGTGGCTGCGAGCGTCCTTGCAAACGTTGCCGTGAGGTGATGCTGATCACGATAAACGATCACGTCTCCAATTATTGGCTCACAGTAAGCACCCGGGCAGACCTTATCGTTGAGATTGATAAATGTCGCGCCGGGGACATCTGCTGCCGCTTTTTCGAGTGCGCCAGCGAGAGCATACGCTTTATCCCTTGATGTACGGCATAGTTCTGGTTGAGACCCAAATTGAGCAAGACAATCTGGAACGTTACTCGACATGTATGGAGTATCGGCAAGCACCAGCAGAGGTATTCCGATACTTGAAACTTTGTCCCAATTCAGGCGATACCCCTCTTCGAGTGACATCGGATTACTCGTCTCACTCTCGGCGGAGGTATAGATTTCAAGCGAAGAAGTTACTACAAGGGCCGGTTGTTCAGCGGCAATATATTCCGTGACCCGTTTATTCCAATCGATGCACTCACCATAGAGCCGTTCTCGTGACGTGAGTTTCAGTGGTAAATCAGTGAGAGGACAGCTTGACTTAGTCATGGCCTCCAAACGAAAGCCCTGTTCTTCAGCTAATAATTCCAATGCCGGAAACCAGTGAGCGGCATGTGAGTCTCCTACGAGAAGAACTGTTGGCCCACTGCCGTAACCACACGGGCGGAGCTCAATATCAGCAGGCTCAAGGTGGCAGCCGTCTTTGTTGATGCGTGAATTGTCGTCTGGAGCATTGAGCACGTTTGGCGACAGATTTGTGGGGAGTGGTGCGCTCACTTTGGGTGGGATTGTTCCTTCGGAAAGCGATAGGGCTCCCAGTACATTTGGGTCGGGCGGAGTATTGATCTTTGCCGTCACTGCACCCCCAATTCCTACTGCAAGCGCAATCGATAGAATGATGGCGCCCGCTCCGAGCATGTAGGCACGGGGGACGGTCTTCTTGAGAATTTTTGAACTTCTCAGTGGTTTTTCGAAGTATCGTGTGCTCACTTCAGCGAGCACGACAGCTACTCCAGCGAGCGCCAATTTCCAGATGAGTTCAAGTTCGAAAAAGTGAGCTGTCGCAATAATTAGTACTGGCCAATGCCACAGATAAAGGGCATAGGAGATATTTCCAAACCAAACCGCAACTGGATGCCCGAGCACTGGATATGTTCGTGCTTCGCCTTCAACAGGCGTACCACCAGCAATCATCGCCGCCGTGCCGAACGTTGGAAGCAAGGCCGATGCGCCAGGGAAGGCGGTGGCAGCAGAGAAGAAAATGGCAGAAGCAATTACGGCTACCGATCCAACCACTGTGAGCGCGCGCTTCAACCGACGAGGGAATCGTCGAACGTTCGGAAGAGCAAAGGCGAGTAACGCACCGATGCCGAGTTCCCATATGCGTGTAGGAGTTATAAAAAATGCAGGTGCAGGCCACTTCTGTAAAGCAACTAGAGAGAAGAGAAAAGACAATATGACGACAATTGCTATGACGAACGACAGAATACGTAGAGTTAAGTATGTCTGCGTGTTTCGTTTTCTCCCTACGAGCCAAAGAACCAAGAGAATCAAAGCTGGCCAAAGAATATAAAACTGCTCTTCTACGGCAAGAGACCAGAAATGCTGCATAGGGCTTGGAAGAGATTCAGCATTAAGATAGTTCGTTGTCGCTGCAAGTTGCCAATTGACAACGTAGATTGCCGAACCGGCAAGTTCTGAGGCGATGGACTTCCATTGCGTGATGGGCACCCACAGCACGGTGGCGATTCCAGTTGCAACAAGCACAAGTGTTGCTGCGGGAATAATGCGCAAAATACGCTTCGCGTAGAAGCGTGACAATCTAAACCGTTGGGTGCGGTCGATCTCACTCACCATGATTCCGGTGATGAGAAAACCGGAAAGCACGAAAAATACGTCGACGCCCACAAATCCGCCTGGGAGAAATGGAACCCCTGCGTGATAGAGCACAACGAGTAGCACTGCAATAGCGCGCATCCCTTGTATGTCTGCCCGATAACCCGTGTTGAATCGGCTTGCCGATGTGAGGCTCGTTCGACTTGTTTGAACTTGAGTCAAGATCTTGCCTCTCTAATCTGTGCTTCGTGCATCGTGCACGTGAGTAGAATGTGGGTCCTTTAGCAATACAAGAAAGGTCCGAAGATAAGCGTAGCCGTGATGCATGACACCGCGTGGTTGCGGTTCGGAGTTGCAACGTGATGTGTAAACCTGGCAGTGAGCATCGGGCGAGTGGACTGGGGCCAAGGAAGCTAAAGTCGGCGGAAGAATAGTCGCAAACTGATGCAGTCATGCTCACGGGAAGTAGTGGCTTAGAATATCTACTTCGTTTCAGTAGGATCAGTTGGAGAAAATGCCTCGTTATCTATAGGACGGGGTAAGCGCACCGTTTTCGTTTATCAAGCCTGAAGGGGATTAGGCAGTGATTTCATTTCGAGGTACTCCCATTCGGCGAAAAGCATATCTCGCGTGGCTATACCTGACGAGACGGCCGTTGCGCCCCTACTATGAGCCCTCTTTCTACCGAAAGCAAGATTATCGGCGCAAATATTGGCGCACGTTGGCGAAGACGCAGTCACTTGACCAAGAGTTGTGGCCAGAATTCTCGAAGTTGCGGGCTAAAGAATTGGCGCTCAAAGCTAACGTTGCTGCGCCTCAATTGCTTGCTGGTCCGTTAGGCGTGTCGGACCTGGAGTTTGACGACTACGGGAGCAGTTTCGTCATAAAACCCAACTGGGGTGCGTCATCGCGAGGAGTATTCGTTCTTCAACGACGTAGCAATGGGGAATTCCATGAGCTAATTGAAGATGTCGTTCTGGGTGAACAGCAGTTGCGTGACGAAATCAAACGGAGAGTCCAGCAAAGCGGCAGAGGCACGGCGTCTGAACTTATAGTTGAGGAGTCGCTAATCGACGAAGGTGCTCGTCCCCAAGAGTGGAAAGCCTACGCATTTTACGGTGCAGTCGGAATCGTCCAACAGATGGATAGGAATTCAAATGGGCGATGGCGGGGAAGACTATTGGACTCGGAAGGGAACGATTTGGGCCGCATCCGCGGTGACTTCATTTACGATCCAGACCTTCCCGAGCCCAGGGACTTCGAACGAATACTTGACGCTGCAAGACGTATATCCCTGGAGATACCAACTGGATTCGTCCGCGTGGATCTTTTTCAACGAACATCGGGCGAAGTGGTTTTTGGTGAGGTCTCCTTGATTCCAGGCGGCGATCTATTCTTTTGGGAGGGGTGGGATAAGGCGCTTGGTGAGATGTGGGACGAAGCGAACACACGCATATTGACGCAGCGAATCGGACTGATTCCGTAGGTTCGAAGATCTCACTCAATCGATGGGAGTGCCGACTAGACGTCATCTTAGGGTCTGCTTGCGTGACCTAGTCGATTACTCAGGCGGAAGAGTGCCTTTCGACAAGAGCTTGAAGATTAGAGAGCGATCGATTCACGCTGAGCTCGAGCTCGTCGCCGCCGGGTGCAATTACACTGACCCCGCGGTAGGGAGGGGTGTTTCGAGGATCGTAGTCGGGAACGTGGCCTGGGAATTAGACGTAACTCAGTAGGCGAATAGACTGGACGCCATGGATCTTCTCGTAGTCGGATCAGGTTTCTTCGGTCTCACCATTGCTGAACGCGCGGCAAGTGCTGGAAAGAAAGTGATCGTGATCGACCGCCGCAGCCACATTGGAGGGAACGCATACTCGGAGGCGGAGCCGGAGACCGGAATTGAGATCCACAAGTACGGTGCGCACCTCTTTCACACCTCGAACGAGACTGTCTGGGAGTATGTGAATCGCTTCACGGAATTCACGAGCTATGTGCACCACGTGTATTCGAACCACAAGGGCGTCGTCTACCCGTTGCCCGTGAACCTCGGCACGATTAACCAGTTCTTCCATGCCGCATATTCGCCTGAAGAAGCTCGTGCGCTGATCAAAGAACAAGCCGGCGAGTTCGATGTGAAGACTGCGCAGAACTTCGAGGAGAAGGGCATCGCACTCGTTGGGCGACCGCTGTTCGAAGCATTCTTCCGCGACTACACGGCGAAGCAGTGGCAGACCGATGCGAAGAAGCTATCGGGCGACATCGTGAGCCGACTGCCTGTTCGCTACACCTACGACAATCGGTACTTCAACGACAAGTACGAGGGTCTGCCTGTCGACGGCTACACCGCCTGGCTTGAAAAGATGGCTGACCACCCGAACATTGACGTACGGCTCAACACTGACTTCTTCGATGAATCCCAGCCGCTGAACAAGAAAGCAGTCGTTGGAAACACCCCAGTTGTCTACACCGGTCCGGTCGACCGCTACTTCGACTATGCAGAAGGTGAGCTTGGCTGGCGCACACTCGATTTCGAGCAAGAGGTTGTCCCAGTCGGTGACTACCAGGGCACGTCAGTGATGAACTACCCCGATGCAGACTTCTCCTACACCCGGATCCATGAGTTCCGCCACTTTCACCCAGAGCGCGAGTACCCGAACGATAAGACGGTGATTATGCGCGAGTTCTCACGCTTTGCAGACAAAGATGACGAACCCTACTATCCGGTAAATACTCCTGACGATCGCGAGCGTCTGCTCAAGTACCGCGAGCTCACCGAGCAGGAGCCACGGGTGCTCTTCGGGGGGCGCTTGGGCACCTACCAGTACCTCGACATGCACATGGCGATTGGCTCTGCGCTCTCGATGTGGAACAACAAGCTCAGCGAGATTCTCTAGCTCCTTCCACTCGTTTCATCGTTGCCTTTCAGCTGCTGCGAAAGGTGTGGTTCGTCGACGCTGTGTTAGTCAGATACGTAATTTTCCCGGATGAGCCATTTTCTTTAAATTGGAACCCTCTAGCGCCCGTGAACAGACTGCGCAAACGCACCTAACGGGGTCGAGGTTGCCCATGCAATTTACGTACTTTTCCCCGATCGATTCCATACCGTAAGCACTTAAGCTGCATAGCACGCAAATTGCATAACTCACTGAATATGGGTGCGTGTCGTCAAAGGGGATGATGTGGATACGTTCGGGGATCGATGGTGGCGGAAAGCCATACTGTACCCCCTTGCGGCCATCATCGTTTCGATAGCAATGCTCTTCGGGGTGGCTGGGTTGAGCCCCGCACTGGCCTACGAATCTGGTGGAACAGATCAATCGATCCTGACAGAGATGGATCCTCCAGAGACACCACCGCCTGACCCGGACACTGAGGTCGTGGAGCAAGAGGAGCCTCTGGAAGAGGAAGTTCCGATTGTTCCAGAGGATGAGGCAGCACCGGTGCCGAAGGATAAAGATCCGCCAATCACTGAGCCTGATCCCACCACTCCGACACCTGAACCCACGCCAACTCCCCTTCCGAAGCCCGCACCAACTCCCAAACCAGTTCCGACGCCCAAGCCTCAAAGCCCGGCACCGCCAACGAGCAGTCAGACTTCGAACCAGCAACCAGGCCCCACACCTGGATCACACAGCCAAATCTGGCTCCAGGGCGCCCCTGCGCCGAAGGGTGGGCTTATCGGTGATGACTATCCGATCAAGTACAAGTTGCTTCCCTACTTTCCGATCGTTTGGGATGAGTGGAACTTCGCGCACCGGCAGTGCACCTCATTCGTGGCCTGGCGTCTGCAGCAGGTAAACAAGGTTCCCTTCTCGAATTCATCACTAGGTGTGCCCCGCTGGGGAAATGCTGGCGAGTGGGGAGACTCAGCACGCCGAGCTGGTATTCGCGTTGATACGACACCAGCCGTGGGCGCAGTGGCCTATAGCTCGCCCTACCACGCAGGCGCATCACCCTTTGGACATGTGGCCTGGGTGGCACAGATTCTTGATGATGGCCGAATCGTCGTTGAAGAATACAACTACGGCTCACCCGCGGGTCATTACCACGCACGAATTGTGCCGAAAGAAACGTTCACTGGTTACATTCATATCCGTGATCTCGCCACTGTGCCAGAGCAGCCGGAGCGAGAAGCGTCTGCCTCGGTATCTGTGTCAGCGTCAGGTCTAGTGTCCACGCGTATCTTGACGTCAGCGGCAGATTGGCTCACCGAATCCGAGTACGTGTCGTCTTTGGGACTCGAGGTCGAACCAACGGAGCAAAGCATAGTGCGGGTGCCACTGCGAATGGAAGCGGATCCGATGGTACTGGGCCAGCGGGTTCGAGAGGGAAGGGGGACGCCATGAGAAGCAAGCGCTATGTCGCAGCAGCAACGACGTTGTGCGCGGTCGCAATGCTCACCGCGTGTAGCGGCTCCGGAGCATCGGGCTTCGAATCAATTGATGAATTGAAGGAGGCATACGTCAATGCGGGTGCCGAATGCGACGAGTGGCAACTTGGATCACAAACAGGAAGTTGGACTGCGTTCGGCAATTGCGACCTCACCAGAGCGACATTGTCAATTTATGACAGCACCGAGGACCGGGACAGCATGATTGAGCAACTCCAGGACGGTACCAGCCTGCACTCCCAAGCGCTCGTGGGATCGAACTGGATTATCACAACCGACACCGATACATCCATCGCTGAAGAGATGGGTGCCGAAGTGATTGAACTTTAATTCGTTTTCAGAGTTTCACACACCAACGTCATGACGAAAGCAATGGAGGTTTCGGATCATGAAACACGAATCACCCGAACGGCGACCGGGGAAAAGAGTCGTCGCCGTCTTACTCGGAGCGTTACTTGCGATACCGATGTACGGAGTAGCAGTCACTCCGGCCGTTGCGGCCACTGATGAGAACCCATCGTTCTACTTGAACGCGAACGATCTCGATTTCATCCTCCGCCAAATCCAAATCTCAGAGGCGCACGCAGCCGGTGGGCAACTGCTGTGCCCAACACCGACCGACAGCTCGGGCAAATGTGTACCGAGCGCGAAGCTCCCCTTCGGACTTCGCACGGTTGACGGTTCTTACAATAATCTCATCGAGGGACGCAGCAACTGGGGAGCAGCGGACCAACCATTCCCGTCGATGCTCGAACCGCACTATCGACAGGCGGACCCCGCTCTCACCGCGCCAGGCGCGCCTCCTGCAGGTAATACTGATGTCTGCGAGCCTGGTCTGACCTGCTACGCCCAGTGGGAACCAGGACATATTGTCTATGATTCGTCACCGAGAATTATCTCGAACCTTATCGTTGATCAATCGACGAATAACCCAGCGGCAGTGAATGCTGCTTCGCACCTGCCTGGTTCGGAGATCAGGCCTGATGGCACGATCCATCTACCGAACATGGCCTCGGATGAGGGATTGTCTGCGCCGACAAACGCCTTCTTCACCTTCTTCGGTCAATTCTTCGATCACGGCCTTGATCTGGTCGATAAGGGTGGCAACGGAACGCTCGTCGTTCCACTGCAGGAAGATGATCCGATACGTGACCACCCTGACTTTAATCCTCAGGCACCGTACCTGATCTTGACGCGCGCGACTCGTCTCCCTGGGCCTGATGGGGTGCTTGGCACGAACGATGACACTCATAACAATGAGACGACACCGTTCGTCGATCAAAACCAAACATATACGTCGCACCCCTCACATCAGGTGTTCCTACGTAAGTACGAACTCGTCGAGGGTGCTCCGGTAGACACCGGAGAGCTGCTCGACGCACCCGAGGGTGGGCTGGCCACATGGACGGACATCAAGAACCAAGCACGAGACATACTTGGCATTGAGCTGACGGACAAGCGCGCACTTGATGTTCCGCAGGTGGTCACCGACCCCTACGGGAACTTCATCCCAGGGTCCAGTGGATTCCCTCTGGTAGTCACCGACAATGAGGGTGAGCCGTTGAATGTTGAGGGCAATCTCGGCACTCCAGTGAACGCCGACCTTGCACTGACAACCGGTCACGCGTTCCTCGAAGACATCGCGCACGGTGCCACTCCGGTGGTTGTCGGAGGCGAACTCATGCCGCGATTCGACGCGGACGGGAATCCGATTCTCGATGACAACGGAGAGCCAGTTCTCAGCGGGTACGACAATGTCTCACTCGGTGCACACTTCGTTACAGGTGATGGTCGGGGCAACGAGAACATTGGGCTGTCGGCAGTGCATGCTGTGTTCCACGCAGAGCACAACCGAATGGTTGACTCAGTGATGGAAACACTCGACGCGAATCCTGAACTGAAGAAGGCGTACCAGGGACTCGAGCACGCATGGCCAAATGAACGACCTGGAGACGTGTTGCCGGGACCAGAGGCGGATGACTGGAGCTATGCCCAGCGCCTGTTCCAGGCAGCTCGGTTTGCAACCGAGATGCAGTACCAGCACCTCGTGTTCGAGGAGTTCGCGCGAACGGTTCAGCCATCAATTGATGCGGTCGTGTTCAACGAGAACTCGTACAACGCGAACATTGACCCATCGATCACGGCAGAGTTCGCGCACGTGGTGTATCGCTTTGGGCACTCGATGCTCACTGACGAGATTCAGCGG
>JBEBUJ010000021.1:0-36865 GCA_040393365.1 Leucobacter denitrificans | reverse complement strand
GTTCCGGTAGGAACTCGCACCTCAGAACGCAAGTGTTCTACCTCATGGCGCTAACCCGACATTGCGTGAAATTCACCCTGCCTTCGCAGCAAGCGCTGCCCGCAGCGATGCTTCGGTCGTCTCGAGGAGGCGGTCGATATCAGCCTCAGTGTGCGCGTACGAGATCTTGCTCCCCTTCGGATTCATCGGTGTCTCGAGCACTCCCATCTCAAGTTGACGGAGACGGTAGTCGACGAGGAGGTGCGCATCGGTCCTCAGGACATCCTCATAGTTTTCGAATGGTCCCTCGCCGAAGTAAGTGATGAACGTAGACCCAAACTGCGAGACGGTCGCTTGGAGGTCGAGGCCCTTCATTACTTCACGCAACCCACGTGCGACACGATCACCGAGGCTATAGACATGATCCATAACCGGTTCATTCAGCATCTTGTCAATCGTTGCCACGGCCGCCGCGGCCATGACTGGGTGCCCGTTGTACGTTCCCGCGAAAAATGCAGGACGGCCTGGCGTCGTCGAGAACTGTTCAAGGAGATCGGAACGTCCGCCAAGCGCGGCGATAGGAAAACCATTCGCAAATGCTTTCCCGATGGTCGTGAGGTCAGGTTTGATATCCCACTGCACCTGCAATCCGCCAACGGCGTGTCGAAACCCAGTGATGATCTCGTCAAAGATGAGGAGCGACCCATGCTTCGTCGTGAGATCACGAAGTCCCTGCAGGAAACCCTCCTGTGGGAGCACCACGCCAATGTTGTGTTGGATCGGTTCCAAGATCACAGCTGCAATTTCATCAGTGTTCTCTTCGAAGATCTTCTCGACGCTCGCAAGATCATTGAATCGAGCGATGAGCGTTGAGTCGATGGTCTCCTGCAATATTCCGCCAGAGAGTGGGTCTTTCTGCCCGATCTTGTCCGGCTTTGACATGACGTTCATGGCGACGCTGTCATGCCAGCCGTGGTAGCACCCTTGGAACTTGATGATCTTCTTACGCCCAGTCACAGTGCGCGACAGGCGCACTGCATGGAAGGTAGCTTCAGACCCCGAGTTGGTAAATAGGACCTTTTCGAACGATGGCATGAGATCGACCAAGCGGTTAGCAAGCTCGATCTCATGGTTGGTCACGCCGATGCCAGGATTATCAATCTTCCCGACAGCTTCGATGACCGCACGGTCGACATCTGGATCGTTGTGTCCCAGAATCGTAGGTCCAAACGCAGCGTGGTAGTCAAGGAATTCGCGTCCATCCTGAGCATAAACTTTTGCTCCCTTGGTGCCCGTGACGACGACGCTCTCGAGTCCTGGAAGTTTACGTTGCCCGCTATTCACTCCCCCGGGAATGAGGCTTCGGGCGCGATCCGCTGAAATATCGTACTGAGACTCGGGCAATTAATTTCCTCCTGCATTCTTCCGAAGAGCGTTGGTCTTCTCGACGTCAACGATGAAGCGCCCGTCCTTGTCGAAATCACCTTCGACAAGATAGACGTTGCGCGCACGATCGACGCTCACGTAACCTTCCTGGACATCATGCGCGACGCGAGCTGCGTCGCGCTCTGCGGGAGCGCTGTAACCTCCTCCGCCATTGGTCTCATTCACGATAAACTCGCCAGGCTGAATCTCGACATTTCCGGAAGCTGTCAATTCGGTCACCGAGCCATCGGTGGCAACTTTTGCGATGTACTGGGCAGAACCGTCTTGTCCCCCAAGAACCCCGCGTGGTGGGTTTTGAATGCCATCGGCAGCGTACACAACGTTCATCTGCCGTTGCGTTGGTCCATACACAACCCTTCCAGCCGGTGCGCCGCGGAATTTTCCCGCACCTTCCGAATCAGGCAGAATCCGACTTTCCTTCACAAAGATCGGGTACTTCTGCTCGTCGATCTCAATCGAGTCACGGTACATCAGGCCAGCACAGACTGGAATTCCATAGAATGCCCATCCATCGGCCGTGTAAGAACCCGGTCCACCCGACGACGAGAGGTAGACCTGGTTCACGTACGGTGCATTCTCGAGTCGCTCATCACGACCAGAGATCACTGCCATGCCCGGACCTTGACCAATTGCGCCCTCAGCAAGGCCGTAACCGTCACCCAGGTCAGCGAATGCTGCCTGCGTCATGTTGATAATTCGATCCGCGACATTTGTCGTTGCAACTGATGCCGAGGAAGGATGCTCCGGGATTCCAGCGATACTTCCCTTGCGAAGATGAACCTGTACCTGTCGGAACGTCCCTTCGTTGTATGGAATCTTCATCTTGAACTGGTTAAAGACCCCCGTTACACCGCTCGCGAGCGCGGTCGCCTCGGACAGGTTGTATCCTGCCGGGATGCAGTCGATGTTGTCTTCCAAATGGATGTGGATCTTGCCCTCATCAGGCTGAATTTCAACACGCACATTGAGCGGAATACCGTCTTCCATGGACTGTACGGGGTCGTGCCGTGACTCGCCGTGGAGGACCGCTGCGGGGAGCTTCTTGATCTCTGCTGCAGTCATCCGAGCGGAATAATCGAACCACTCATTCACGAACTGCTTCAGCATGTCAGCGCCATACTTTTCGGCAACTTCCTTGATCCGACGCTCACCGATGCGAGCCGCACCGAGAGCAGCGAGGTAGTCTCCGTACCACTGCTCAGGCACGCGGATGCGGCGCTTGCTCATGCGAATGATGTCGTCGACATCTTCGTAATCTTGTTGAATCCGCACGCACGGATAGTTGATCGCGCCTTCCTCATAGATATCGCTGGCGTAGCCCGCATATGTAGTGGGCTGGCTATTTCCACAGTCCGCTTGGTGGGCCTTTGCGACGGCGGTGAACAAGTGCTCACCCTCATGGAATACCGGCACCAAGATCGAGTGATCAGCATGATGCGTGTTTCCGTCATAAGGATCGTTGTGTAGGAACGCATCCCCCTCTTGAATGTTCTTGTGAATGCGCGACATTGATCGTGTAAGAAGCTGATTTCCGACTACGTGGATCGGAAGTCCTTCGACGGCGGAAAGGAGTTGATCGTCTGCGGTGACGATCGAGCACGAGAAGTCTCTGGCTGTATTGATAATCGCGGATCGCCCTGAGCGCAACAGGGTGTTCGTCATTTCACGCACGATGCCGTCGAACCGGTTCGCGAGTACCGCCATGAGCACTGCATCGAGCTCTTGCGGCTGGCTCTGAGCTTTCATTTCTTCAGACATTAAAATTCCTTCGCTTCAGATCGGATCGACTCAGACCAGATCAACAATCAGGCTGCCGAGCTCGGTCACCTCGGCAACCGAGTGAGGTGGGAGCACGATAGTCGATGTGGGTTCCTCCACGATCGCTGGGCCCTCGATGCGGTATCCAACTGGGAGGGTGCTGCCGTCATACACGTTGACATCGACCAATCCGGTCTCGTCAAAATACACTTGCTTAACCCTGGTAGATGGTTCACCGCCCGCTTTGGAGAGCGATTGTCCCTTCAAGTTTGGAGCGTCGAGAGGGGCCGTCAGCCGAGCCTTCCAGGAGTTCCACTCGACGCCCTGGCCTGGCTCACGGATCGCAAAATTCCGTTCGTGTACCTCATGGAACCGTTCGACAAGCGTTGCCAGCCCTGCTTCGTCTTGAATGTCAGACTCTTCCAGGTCGACCTCGAGGTCCCAGACCTGGAATGGGTAGCGCGCTTCGATTCCGTAGCTGCGCTTTCCGTCGGTGGCGAGCCCTTCGGGAAGACGTTCTGCGAACCGGTCGAGCCGCTGATTCAAATGGTCAAGCACCTCTTGTGCCTGTTCAAAATTGAAGTGGTCCGAGTGCTGGTATCGGCTCGCGCTGACTTCCGCCACCAGATCGGCGAAGTGTGCACCTGTCGCACTGAGCGCAGCAACCGTCTTCGGAATGAGGACCTGACGGCAGCCGAGCTCTTTCGCCACCATCACCGCGTTCAGGGGACCTGCACCGCCTCCGGCCACATAGATACACTCACGAGTATCGACACCCTGATTGATCGAGATGTTGCGAACTGCACCAATCATTGCCTCGTTTGCGACAGCGAGAATGGCCCAGGCCGCCTTCTTTGTATCGATACCCAACGGATCCGCAATATATTTCTGAATGGCCGCTTCGGCGCCAACAGCGTCAAGTGTCATGCGCCCGCCAAGGAAGTGGTCAGGATCAAAGTATCCGAGAACCGTCGCTGCGTCAGTAACAGTCGGAAGTTCGCCGCCCTTGCCGTATGCAACAGGTCCTGGCTCGGAGCCTGCACTATGCGGTCCGACTCGGAGCAGGCCTCCTTCGTCGATCCACGCGATCGATCCGCCTCCAGCGCCAACGCTCGTTACCTCGACTGAGGATAGGCCCGTAATGTGACCCGTATACCTTGGCCCAAGCCAGGTTTCTCGCGTTGTTTTGATTCGCATGTCTTCAATCAGGCTCACGTCGAACGTCGTGCCCCCGGAATCACACACGATGATATTTCCGTGGTTGAGTTCGCCCTCACCATATGTCTTTGCCGCAACAGGAGCCATTGAGGGCCCCGAGCCCACTGTGAAGATTGGCTGCTCGACAACCTCATTCACGTGCAGCGCGCCGCCGAAGGACGTCACAATCACGAGCTCTCCACGGAAACCCGCGCCGGTGAGGTCTTCCTGAATAGCTGTCAGATGGGCCTGCATGAGCGGCTTGAGGGAGGCATCGATCGTTGCAGATGAGGCGCGTCGATATTCGCGAATCGTCGGGTTCAATTCGTGTGACAGCGTCACAGGAACGCCCGGCCATTCTTCTTCAATAATTTCCCGAACACGCAGTTCATGGGTGGGATTGGTGATTGACCACAGAAGGCACACTGCAATGGCTTCGACTTCCGCATCCTTCGCCCTGCGGATTGCTTCACGAACATCATCTTCGTTCAGTTCAGAGATGACCTGCCCCTCGGCACCGATACGGCCACCAATTTCGTAAGTGAGTCGCTTCGGTACATATGGTTCGGGATAATCGGTCGTGAAATCGAACGGATCGTGTTTACCGCCCTCCTTGATGACCAGGACATCAGGGTGTCCTTCTGTCGTCAGGAACGCCGTGGTCGCGGTCTTATTCTCGACGATCGCGTTCGTCGCTCGAGTAGTGCCGTAGATGAAAAGGCTCGAGTTTGAGATCAGTGAGTCGAGATCCGTACCGATTTGTTGCGCAATGTATCCGAGGGCCTCGCTTGCCCCTCGATACATCCGATCGTGTGTGGTCAGAGCCTTGTCGAAAAACAGACGCCCTTGGTTGTCAGCCACCACCACATCTGTGAATGTACCGCCTGTATCTACTGCAATTCTGTAGTCCATGAGTGTTCCTTGGTTGAGAAAAAGATCTATAAAAACTGTGACGCACGCACACCCTATGGAGGGGTAATGCTCCGGCCACCACCCTTAGTGAGCATCTTTGAAAGCCCAATAGCGATAACGAGTGCGACTCCGTGGAACACAGGCTCCATCCACGACGGAACTCCAAGGAGGCTCAGCCCTGAAACACCCGTTCCGATGAGATAAACGGCGGTCACCACCCCTAATGGGTTGTATTGACCTGGCTTGTATGCCGCAAGGCTCAAGAAGGCCGCCGCAAATGCGGGGAGGAAATAGGTGGAGAACGTCGTCGGGCTCGCGGACCCAACGCGTGCGGTGAGCAGAAGCCCCGCTAACGCTGCGATCACTGACGCACCGACAAGAGCCCATGCACGCACGCGCTTCGTCTTGATGCCTGCGAGACGTGACGCTTCCTCATTCGAACCCACGGCATACATCATTCGCCCGACAGGACGTTTTTCGAGAAGGAACCACAGAACGAGCACCAGCGCGGCCAGGATGTATACGGGCAACCCGATGCCGAAGAACTTGGTCGTTCCAAGATACGTGATCGCTTCGGGCACAGACTCGTAGATCACGGCGCCGTCGGAATAGAGCAAGATAACGCCGAGCAGCACCGAGTTTGTACCGAGCGTAACAATAAACGATGGGAGCTTGAACTGCACGATCAGAAGTGAGTGAAGTCCGCCGATAGCGAGCGCGAAGACGAGGATGATGACAAAGATGAGCCATGTGGGCGCGCCCTGCTTCGCCGAAAGGCCAGCAGCCAGCATCGCTGAGAATCCCATGACTGAGGCGACCGACAGGTCAAACTCATTCACTACGAGTGGCAACATCACCGACAGCGCGAGGACCGCAAGGATTGCGTTCTCAAGCAGAATCGTTGAGGCGTTCGCCGTGGTCGCGAAGGACTGAGGACGAAGCATGCTGAAAATGACAACAATGACCAAGAGGAATATGAGCATCGCAAACTTGGAAAAGAAATTTCCTGCGAAGCTGTTTCCCGCACCCGACTTCTTTTTAATCTTCACTGATTCAGACATTGAACCTAACTCTCCTCGTGCATTCTCGACACGGCGGTTTCGACGGCGATAGGTGCTCTGAATTCGCCCGTAACCTTGCCTTTACCCATGACGATCACTCGATCACAGGATGTAATAATTTCTTCGGGTTCACCCGAAATCAGAATGACTCCGAGCCCCTCTTTCGCCCGTTCGCGAAGCACTCCTAGAATCTGTGCCTTCGCGTGGACGTCGACACCCTGAGTCGGCTCTACCGCTACGAGCATCTCGGCGTCAGTCGTCAACCAACGCGAGAAAATTACCTTTTGCTGGTTTCCACCGCTCAGAGACTCGATGGTAAGACGTGGGTCGTTCGGGTAGACCGTCATTTCTTCAAAAGACTCATACATGGTTTTGAACTCATGCTTTTCGTCGATGCGCCCACCCCGCACAAACGCCTGAATATTGGCAATCGAGGCGTTCTCCTTTGCGGAGAGGCCACGCAGAATTCCGAGGGTCGGTCGATTCGCAGGCACAAACCCAACGCGATTCATCTCCTCTGGAGTGAGTTTCTTACCGTTGAGAACAACGTTCCCCGTTTCCGGCTTACCGCGTGCACTCAGTAGGTCACCGAGTTCCTCAATGCCGCTTCCCAGGAGACCAATAATCCCGAGAACCTCACCTTCGTACAGCGAGAAATCCAGCCCGCGGATGAGGTCACCATCGACGCCGGAGACCTCCAGGATCTTTGCGCGCTCGTCTGTTGTCTCATCTGTTTCAGCCACATCGATCACTGCCGCAGATTCGTACTCGACAAGCTCCTTGCCGGCCATCGCTGTCGCAATGGCTTTCACGTTGGTATCAGCCACCCGTGAGCGGTCGACCACGACACCGTTACGCAAAACTGTGATTTCATCTGCAACGCTCATTACCTCGGCGAGCCGATGGGTGACGAAGAGGATTCCGATCCCCTGATCTGCCGTGTTTCGCATCACGTCTAGCAACTGCCGGGTCTCAGCGGCTGGTAGGGACGAAGTTGGTTCGTCAAGAACCAGCAGGCCAATATTTCCGTCGCCTTGCGAGAGAGCTCGCGCGATAGCGACAATTGTCTGCTCGGATTTCGATATTGTTGAGATCTCCTGGTCGACCAGGTGACCGATAGAGAACATGTCAAGCCAGCGAGTAGCGTTCGCTCGCTCGGTCGTCCAGTCAATCGTGCCGCGCTTCGTGGCGGGCTTGCGCCCGAGGAAGAAGTTCTCGACCACGGTCATATCTTGAATCAGAGCCAAGTCTTGATGCACAAACGCAACTTGCGCTGGCTTGCCATCAATGTCCCCGAGTGTCACCGAACCCGAATCCGCCTCATGATAGCCAGACAGAATCTTGACGACTGTCGACTTTCCGGATCCGTTCATGCCCAGTAGGGCATGAACGGATCCGGATTTGATCTCAAGGCTTACGCTATCCAGTGCAGTGTTCGCACCGAACCGCTTGACGAGGTTGGTGATCTGAACAGCATGTGCCGTCCGATCATGTTCAACCATTGTTTATTCACCACTCCAAATCCGGATAAACTCCGACTTGTAATCAACATCGCCTTCCCACTGTGAGTTTGCGGGAATGTCATCGATGTTCTCTTCGGCGATGAGTCGCGTCGGGAGGTTCTGCTCGGCGATGTCTTCGCCATTGAGGAGACGGTTCACATTGTCGAACGCAGCCCACATCCCCCACTTGATCGGCACGGCCGAAGTGACCGTTGCACGACCTTCACGAATAAACTCAATGAATGGAGGAATACCGTTGAAGCCGGCAACCATGACCTGATCAGCCAATTCAGCGGATTCGAGCGATGGGATAGTGCTGAGCATTGCGGCATCGTATCCACCACTCACTGCATTGATTTCAGGGTTCTGGCGGAGCGCCTGAGTCACCAGCGTCGGGAGACGACCGGCAGCATCATCAGCGGTGAATTTATCCTCACGAACCAGCGTGCAGCTTGCACAGTCCTCTACTACGTCGCGGACAGCTTCTGACCAACCCATGACCACATTGAACTCAGGGTTCAAGAGGAGGTGCAGCTTGAGATCTCCGTTGGTCTTCCAAACGAGATAGCTACCAACGTTGGTGCCCTGCTGCGCAATAGGCTGATCAACCTCGAAGCTCACGCCGGTCTCGGAAGGCTCATTCGCGCTGTCCCAGCTTCCGACAATGATTCCCGCTTCACGAGCCCGCTTCAGGCTTTCCGATACTGCTGAATCGGAAATCGATCCAATGATGATCGCGTCGTACCCCTGATCGATTGCCTGAGAGATTGAGCGGTTGTAGATTTGCGGATCAAATTGCCCATCGACAACTGTTACATCCCATCCGAGCGCTTCTCCTGCCTCGGGAGCTGCGTCAGCAGGTCCCTTGCAGCCTTCCGCCGCAAAGCCGCAGGCGATCACCATAACTTTGGCGCCCTCGTAAGCCGACGGCCCTTCAGTCGGTCCGGTGAAAGCTTCAACAGGCTTCAGGGCTTCTTCCGCGACCGCCTGGTACTCGGAAACGTCGACGGTTCCACCTGCACCACCATTACCGTCGGCGGATTCAGTTCCAGCCTCAGCGGAGCAAGCAGTCAGCGTCAGCATCGACGCCGCCGCCAGTGCGACAAGCCATTTTGCTTTTTTCATTTGAATGGTAACTCCCTTGTTCCGTTTGCATGCGTGAAAGTTGAAGGTTGCGCACGAAATAATTTCCACCAACTTTGAACTTCATCGCACTGAATGAGAATAGCCATATGGATCCAATATTTGCAAGATCCAAGTTCGTGACCCTGCACATTGTGGCCGAAAATTAACCTCAATCCTCTCTCATGAATGCGTGTGTGAGCTTCACCGAAACCTACCTATATGCACTCACGATCTGGCAAATAATCGGCCACCACTTGCACGTCTCCGGCGACGGGTCCTCGTCACCGCATCCTCCCTATCATTTGGCGCATTGCCTGGCTCCGGACGAGTATAAGCACGTCTGATCTATTCATTCTTGACCGCATGATTCGGCCTCTCTACACGCAAGCACGCAGAAGTTTTCAGCCGGACTTGCGACTCCATGCTGGCCCGAAAGAATGAGCCTTTCGAAGAATTTCGTGAATTTTTACCGAATCCCGAAGTTCTTGCCTATCTGGATCCAATATTGCGACTTTTCTGATAACCTCCAACTTGAATACATGACATCGAGATGTCTGCTTGTTTCACACCCATACCAACGAAGATAGGGAGCGCGAGACACTTGGAACTGCTGACCAACGCACGAGCAGAGTTGCTACACCAACTGAGGGCAGCCAACCCTCAATCCACTCAGGAGCATAAACGTCGAAGCGCAGTTCTGCCGAGCGGCATCAACTCAGGTGCAAGATGGCGGTTACTGCCGCTTACTTTTGCGCAGACTCACGGCGCGACGCTGCAAGATCTCGATGGTCACGAATATGTTGACTGCCTCCTCGGGTTTGGGCCAGCTTTTCTCGGACACAATCATCCGAAGGTCCAAGATGCCGCAATCGCAGCGATGCAGAAGCTGGACATGCCTGGAGGCGGCACTGAGCTCGAGTACGCAGTAATCGAGCAGATGCGAGCCGCGATTCCCTGCGCCGAGCAAGTCGTGTTCTCAGTATCAGGCACTGAAGCCGTTCAGTCGGCCTTTCGAATTGCCCGAGCCACCACGCGACGAAACGTTATCGTGCGGTTCGAGGGTCATTATCACGGTTGGATCGGAGCCCCGAGTGCGGCATCGACAATTGTCAGTGGACAGTCAACCGCGCGAACCGAAGCACGCTCCCCCTCGGTAGAAGACGTCGTTGTTCTTCCCTGGAATGACGTCGCAGCGCTCGAAACCTTTATGCAAACCCACGGTACCGATGTTGCGGCAGTCATTATGGAAGCCGTTGCACTCAACTCTGGAACGTTTGAAGCGAGCGAGAACTACCTCGCTGAGGTCCGGGAGATTACGCGCAGCCATGGCGCACTCCTAATCTTCGATGAGGTCATTTCGGGGTTCAGGATCGGGCTCGGTGGCGCGCAAGAAAAGTACGGGGTCACGCCAGATCTCGCCACATTCGCGAAGGCCATGGCAAACGGCTATCCAATCGCTGCCGTCGCTGGCACTCATGCGGCCATGAGTTCACTGACACGCGGTGAAATCGTTCATGCCGGAACCTACACATCCTGGCCGACTGCTCTCGCAGCAGCTCAGGCGACAATATCGCTACTCCGTGAGAGTCACGAAACCCTGTACCCTCGCGTAGACAAGATGGGCGAGACGCTGGCACAGGGCATTCGTGAGCTCGCGAGGTCGGCGTCGATCCCGCTGCACGTCAACCAGATTGGCTCGCTCCTGCAACTGACCTGGGGCCTGTCTGAACCGGTCCGATCGTATACTGCGATGACGCAAAGCAGCCTCGAACACGTTCGACTTCTCGGCGAAGGGGCAGCCTTGCACGGCGCATACATCGCACCTCGGGGGTTGATGTTCCTGAGCGCAGCGCACTCCGACCAAGACATGCAGACCGTACTCAATGCACTGACTCAGTCAATCGAATGGATGAAATCTCACGGCATAGCTTGATAGCGCTGTGAGCAAAGAAAGGAACCCGATGTCACTCGATCTAGAGACACGAATCGCGAAGCTCGAAGCAGTCAACGACATTAAGAGCCTCAAAATCCGGTACGCCATGGCTTGCGACCAGAACTACTCGCCTGATCTCCTCGCTCCAATGTTCACGGCGGATGCCGTGTGGGACGGTGGGGAAAAGTTTGGCCGCCATGAAAGTCGCGAAGCAATCTATGACTATTTCAAAGGCATCAGCGGCACAATCAACTGGGCAATGCACTACATCGTCGGCGGAGATGTCACAGTGGATGATGACCTGACGAGCGCAAGCGCCACCTGGCAACTCTGGTGCCCCGTCGCCATGCTCGTTGACGGCAAATCTGAATCTGTAGTTCTTGCTGCAGAGTATGCGGACAAGTATGAGAAGCAAGACGGCGAGTGGCTATTCAAGGAGATGGTCGTGAACTTCACACTCCAAGCGAAAACCGACGTCGGCTGGGGCGACACTCAGTTCCACCTGAACAGTTAATCGAGCGAGAGGAAGAGAGGCGTAAGTTGGCGCTCATACCTGAAGAAGCGTTCACGGAACTCATCACCCGATTTGGCTTAACACGCGTTGAACGAGATCGAGGGGGTTACCGAGCAATCATCGATTCGATCCTCACATCAATTGAAGAATTGCCAGAGCTGCCTGAAGCTACCACCGCACAAGCGTCGAATGTTCGACGAGCAACCCCCAAAGACGATCCGCTCAATGGCATCGTCCACTGGTGCCAGGCGGAACCGACCTCAGAGGGAATTCTCTCCGGAATGACCCTCACCGTGAAGGATTCAATCGCCGTCGCGGGGGTGCCTCAGTCTGCGGGGTATGCAGCGCTTACTCGTAACGTGCCTTCCGAACACAGCACTGTCGTCACGCGTCTGCTCGAGGCGGGCGCAACCGTTTCTGCGACCACCAACATGGATGCCTTCGGAATGGCGGCCACAGGCGAGTCGAGCACGTTCGGACTCACCTTGAATCCCGCAGACCCCTCGAAAGCACCCGGTGGATCGTCGAGCGGCTCGGTCGCGTCGCTGGTCTACGAGGGCGTCGACGCGTCACTTGGGACTGACCAGGGCGGATCGATCCGGATTCCAGCCTCGTGGTCAGGATTCCTCGGCATCAAGCCGACGTTCGGACTCGTACCGTATACGGGTATTGCCGGGATTGATCAGAACGTGGATCATGTCGGACCGATTGCTCGCGACGCGAGAACGCTCGCGGCGGTCCTCCAAGCAATCGCTGGGTATGATCCGGGAGATGCTCGACAACGCCCATTTGAGCCCGTCGACTATCTGTCGACACTCGACCAGTACGCCGAGACCCTCTCAGGGGTGCGCGTCGGTGTCTTATCCGAGGGGTTCTTCACGTCGACTCCTGAGGAACGCATGACCGCCGACGCGGTCCGCGGTGTTGGGGACCAACTGCGCTCTATCGGAGCAGAAGTCGAGGACATCTCGCTCCCCATCCACCTACAGACTGGAGCTATCGGTCTCGCGCTATTCCAAGAAGGCATGGCGTCGGTGCTGCGCGACTTCGGTCAAAATTATGGCTCATCTGGCCAGTACAATCCCGAGTTTGTTGTGGCCATGAAGGAGACTCTGGACACATCGATTAATGAGATGTCTCCGCAAATGATTGTGGCACTTCTGGTCGGCACATATTTGCATGACGCCTACGGGGGTGAACGTTACGCCCGTGCGCGCCGCTTGCAACAGCAGGTAAAGGTAGCGTACGACGCTGCGCTCGAGTCCTACGACCTACTCCTGCTGCCGACTACTCCCTATGCAGCAACGCCTCCCTCTGAAGGACTGAGTATTGATACACAAGTGAACTCCAGCTGGGGCACCCTGCCGAATACTGCACCCTTTAATGTGAGCGGGCACCCTGCCATCAGCCTGCCGCTGGCGGAGGCCAATGGACTCCCGGTCGGGGCGATGTTTGTGACGCGACACTTCAATGACTCGTTGCTGTTGCAGTTGGCGTACGCGTGCGAGAGACATTTCGGCTGGACCGCTATGCCGCCGCGTCTCTAACTGCACCTGGGCTCGACAGGTGGGGGCCTTCCTGATGACGATGGCCCCCACCTGGCTGCTAAGCGGCTGGGTCTCTCGGGTCCCAGAGTATGACCGAACTTGATAACTCGTAAGCTTTACCCTTTGGGAAACTCACCAGCTCAAAACTCATGCCCCAAGGTGCTCGAAAGTACACCCACGTTTGGCCAGTGCTTGCTCCGCCACTCTGTGTTGGCTCCCCGAGTATCTCTACGTCGTGCGATTTGAGATGCTCTAGTGCTGCATCGAAGTCATCGACATAGAACGCGAGATGATGACCCCCAATATCGCTATTGCGCGGCTGAGGGAGCTGGCCATCAGCCGCATCGTATTGAAATACTTCAAGGTTCGGCCCCATGTGACAACGATAGAAACGCAGTTCTGGAATGACTGTGCGGGGATGTACACCGAGGTGACGCTCCATCCAGTCACCGTCACTTTCATAGGGACCAAGGGAGTACACCCGTTCGCACCCAATGACGTCAACGAAGAAACGCTCTGCCTCTTCAATGTCGGGAACGGTAAACCCGATGTGCTCGACACCTCGAAGCCCGGGTAGTCCTTTGGCGCTCATTTTCCTCCTACGTAGTTCCTCCGAGCCGCATGTCAGCCCCGAGCATTTCGGATACAGTTTTACCCATTTATCCGTTACTTTATCCATTTTATCGACATTTTGGGCTAGTATTGTATCCAATCAGTCAACTTGTGAAGTTTTTCGACGTCTATGGATCAATGGAGAACACTGGAATATGCCGAAGCGCACAAAACTGCATCCTGAATCTAGCTGGGTGAAACTCGAAACCACCGCTGCAGATTGGAAGCGAGCCAAACCGGAACTACTGAAGACTATGCTCGGTCAGCTCCACCTGATTCGGGCATTCGAGGAGACCGTTCTGGATCTAGCTGGCGAAGGACTTGTCCATGGTCCGGCTCACTCCAGCATTGGACAAGAGGGTGGCGCAGTCGGGTCTATTGTGGGTCTCACCACGACGGATGCCATCAACGGGTCACACCGAGGCCACCACCAGTTTCTCGCGAAAGCGATCGGGCACGTCACGGGAGGTGAACTCTCACTCCCAAACCTCGTGACAGATGAAATCCAGACGGTACTCCAGAAAACCCTCGCAGAGATACTCGGACTCGCTCAGGGGTACTGTCGCGGACGGGGCGGATCCATGCACCTCCAGTGGTTCGAGGCCGGAGCGCTTGGCACAAACGCCATAGTTGGTGGTGGCGTACCCCTTGCGTCGGGAAACGCGTGGGCGCAGAAGCACTCTGACACAAACGACATCACGGTGACTTACTTCGGCGACGGCGCTACGAACATTGGCTCTGTTCTTGAGACATTGAACCTCGCTGCGGCCTGGGATCTCCCTCTGTGTTTCTTCATCGAAAACAACCTCTACGCAGTTTCGACGCATGTCGAAGAGGTGACAAGAGAGCATCGGCTTTCCGGTCGTGGAGTCGGGTTTGGGGTGCCTGCATGGCGAGTTGACGGTATGGACCCGTTGGCCGTGCATCTCGCGATGCAAGAAGCATCTGAATATCTACGACAGGGCAAGGGCCCGGCCGTCATTGAAGCCGAGGTGTACCGCTACTTCCATCAGAACGGACCCTACCCGGGGAGCGCCTTTGGGTATCGCGACAAGACGGAAGAAGCCTCGTGGCGCGAACGTGACCCTCTTCTTCGCGTGGCAAATGAACTCATCGCCCTCGGTCATTTAATACAGGACGACGTCGATTCCGTTCGAGAGCAAGCTGTCTCGGCCATGTCGCAAGCAGCGAACTCGCTTCTGGAGGCGGACCCGCAGCACAAAGACAAGCGCCGAATTCGCCCGGAGTTGTGGCCAGATAACAACTTCGTCGATGTTGGCATACGCGGAAATGCCTCAGAACTCTCCGAAAGAGCCTCCCTCGAACCGCTTAAGCAGACGAGCACAACCGAGACTCGAAAATTCGTCGACGTAATTGCGTCAGTGATGGATCGACGCATGGACGAGGATGAACGAATTGTCGTGCTCGGAGAGGATGTTCACCGTCTGAATGGGGGCACAAACGGCGCAACCAAGGGCCTCGTGAAGCGTCACGCCGGGAGGGTACTCGGCACCCCCATTAGCGAGAACGCGTTCGTGGGGCTTGGAGGCGGCATGGCGCTAGACGGCCGTTTCAGGCCGGTCGTCGAATTCATGTACCCAGATTTTCTGTGGGTTGCGGCCGATCAGGTGTTCAATCAGATCGGGAAAGCACGCCACATGTTCGGTGGCGACAATGACATTCCCCTCGTGCTCCGTACGAAGGTAGCAATGGGCTCTGGGTATGGTTCGCAACACTTGATGGATCCTGCGGGAATATTCGCAACGAGCCCCGGCTGGCGAATTGTGGCCCCATCAACCGCGGCAGACTACATCGGTCTCATGAATGCGGCTTTGACCTTAAATGACCCAGTCCTGGTGATTGAACACGTGGATCTTTATCAAAAGATGGAAGAAGTGCCGGCAGGCAATTTGGACTACGTGCTGCCGCTCCATCAGGCCGCCCTGCGTCGAACCGGCGATGATGCCACCGTCATCAGTTACCTGTCGATGGTCCACCACGCTGCGGAAGCACTTGACCAGACGGGCCTATCCGCTGACCTCATCGATCTCAGGTGGTTAGATCGTGCGTCTATCGATTGGGACACGATTGAACGGAGTATCAAGAAAACGAATGCCGTCGTCATCGTCGAACAGGGAGCACAAGGGACGTCTTACGGCGGATGGCTCGCAGATGAAATTCAGCGGAGACTGTTCGACTGGCTTGACCAACCGATCATGCGAGTGACTGGCACGGAAGCTTCCCCGAGCATTTCCCAGGTGCTCGAACGGGCAGCGATCGCACGTACCGAGGAAGTCGTCGCTGCACTCACTCGTCTGAAGGAGAACATGGGAGGGGGTTGCTAATGGCGATCCTGATTCGAATGCCTGAGGTGCTCGCGAACGTTACCGAGGCCACCATTCAAACTTGGCTCGTTGCCGCGGGCGACAGCGTGGCTGCAGGTACTCCTTTTGCTGAGATCGAGACCGAAAAAGCGATGGTTGAGTTGAACTCTGAACACGCTGGAACCATCGAGACACTCTTGATAGACCCCGGCCAGACTGTCGCCGTAGGCACTCCCATCGCGGTGGTTCGAGAGCCCGGCGACTCTGACGAGGATGTCGCAGGTGTTCACTCGTCCTCTGACGCCCAAACCCCACCGTCATCATCAGAGCCCCAACCAGAGACTTCATTCAAGAAATCAAAGTTTGTCACCGAGGTTACTCACGAGGAATCTCACACGTCAGAGAAATCTCACGCGTCAGAACCGTCGAGCCGACGCTTCATGAGCCCGATCGTTCGGCGGCTAGCGCGTGAACACAATGTGGATCTATCCGAGGTCGTGGGAACGGGCCCGGCGGGCCGCATCGTTCGGCGCGATATTGACGCCAACCTCTCGCTTAGAGGTTCCGGCAATCAGACTTCGAAAGCGGCCCCACCGTCGGATCGTATGCTTCACACAGAGTCGACCAGGATTCCACTCACGGGTATGCGTCGTGCAATTGCACGGCGCCTCACCGAAAGCAAAACGACGGTTCCGCACTTCTACCTCACGGCACATTGCCGCGTCGACTCGCTCCTTGAAATCAGGGGAAAGATCAACGAGAACGCTGAGCGAAAGATTTCAGTCAACGACATGGTGGTCAAAGCGGTCGCGCTCGCGTTGCAACGCGTGCCAGCGGCCAACGCAATCTGGGGCGGTGACCATATTCAATCCTTCGAAAGCTCAGACATTGCCATTGCGGTGTCAACAGAAGGCGGACTTGTCACACCGGTTATCCGTCACGTAGAAACGCTAAATCTCACGGCACTGAGCGAGAGCATCGCTGACATGGCAGCGCGTGGCCGCGCGGGACGACTCCACCATCACGAGCTTGAAGGCGGAAGCTTCTCGGTGTCAAACCTCGGCATGTACGGGGTGGATGAGTTCAGTGCGATCCTCAATCCCCCGCAGTCGGGAATACTCGCGGTGGGTGCTGCAGTCGAGAAGCCCATTGTCGTAGACGGTGAGCTGACGGTGGGCCGAGTGATGACCGTAACGTTGTCTGCAGACCATCGTGTCGTGGACGGCGCCGTAGGGGCAGAATGGCTGAGGACATTTCAGAACCTCATAGAGTCACCGCTCAAGCTGCTGATCTAGAATCACGTTGAGTAAACCTCGGGTCGAGTCCCGATTCAGCCCCAGTTCTTACGGGGAGATGTATTCCCGACTCCGGCATTGAAGACGTTGCAGGGATCGAGCTGCTGGTAATGCTCCACGAGCGAGGGTGGAGCGACGTAGAGGCGGCCGTAGTTGTGCTCGGCCGGAATGACCGCTCCGCGGTCTTCCAACAGTTTCGTCATCTTCCTCTTAAGCTCGACCGTGTCGACCCCCTTCTTCGCCACGTGATTTTGATGCAGAACATGGCAGAAAAAGTGGCCGTAGTACGCGCTCGCCTCAAGCTGGCCGGCGATCTCCGGCGGAAGAACCTCGAGCCAGTCTTCCTCGTCCCGCCGCAACGCCACGTCGAAGGTCACCATGCCGCCGACTTTCTTACGGTAGAGATTGAAGTATCGTGCAATCGCGCTGGCCGCACCGAATCGCTGCAGCATCGCGCTCCTCGCTTCATCGTCCGTGCAAACGAAAAAGGCGCCGCCCCTCGCTGATTCCGCGAAGAACGAGATAAGGAAGTCTTCGGTCTCGATTCTCTGGGCTTCGCCAACCTCCACGATCAGGTGGTGCGCGAAGCGGTCCCGATAGTCGAGCATTCGCTTCGGCAGCTGCTGGGGCAGTAGCGCAAAGAACCTCTGCGAAATCGTGTCGGCGAATGTCGGACCCAAGAACGGAACGATCTTCGCGAAGACTCCATTCGCCCAAGTCTTGAGTGCGAACATTCGCCGTACTTGCTGGTTTCCCCAGTACTTCAGCCCGACGAACGTGTCTTTGCCGTACTTCTCTGCGAGGTCAAAGGTGGCACGGTCAAAGTATTCTCCCGAGATGGGTAGCTGCCGATTCGAGCGGAGAACTTCGCGCCGCAGACCTTCCAATTCCACGGGGTCATTCGATCCAATGTAGAAGGTCGTCGTGTGCCGATCCATTGGGAAGGTGCGCGTGCGCACGGCGAACACCATGAGCTTGCCGGCGCACCCAGAGGTCTCGAAGAGGAACTTCAGGTCGGCGTTGTACCGTGCCGGCGTACCGACGATCTCACGCACATGATGCCCATACTCCGTTTCGAGAGAATCGGCCGGAGGAGGTGTGATGTCGGTCTCACTCCAGTCTCCACGCTGCAGTCGGTCGAGCATTTGCTCAGGATCGTCCCCCAGTTTGATTCCCAGGTGATTGATGAGCTCAACCTCGTTGCGCGCATTCACGCGGGCATAGATCGCGTGCTCTGTGAATGCCGGACCCTTGCGAACCTGGCTGCCTCCGGAATTGTTGGCGATCCCTCCCACCACGGAGGCACCGATCGAGGTGGAACCGATCACGGAATGCGGTTCGCGCCCGTACGGTGCCAGAACAGCCTCAAGCTCGTACAGTCTGGATCCGGCCAGACACACGGCTTCGCGCGCATCGTTGATCAGGTGGATCTGATTGATGCGCGTCGTGGAGATGATCACGACTTCGCGGTCGTAGTCTTGATCACCGGGACCGGATCCGCCTGTCAGGCCCGTGTTCGCAGACTGCGGGATGACAATGAGGTCGTTGTCGACGCAAACTTGCAGCGCGCGCCACATCTCTATCAGACTGCCCGGTCGCAGCACCGCGAACACCCGTCCCGAACCGAACCGGCTACCGGTCGCATACGGCGCGGTCGCACGGGTCGAGGTCAGCACATGCGCCTTCCCCAGAATGTTGACGAACGCGTTCAGCGCCTCGCCGGGCCCTCGGTCCCCATCATTGTGCATCTTCGATCAACTGCCTTTCATCATCAGGCGAGAGCCCGGCACTCTCCTCAGGACACTGGCTCGACGCTATCTTCGCCGTTGACATGCAGCTGCCATTTTGCCAGCTGCATGTCGGTCCGGGCAGAACTATCCAACCGTGAGAGGACTGGCGTGCACATTCCTATCAAATGCCTCGGTGATGAATGCTTCGATCTCGTCGCACATCTCGACGAATACCGGATGATCGACAAACATGAAATCGTTGTGCCGACCGTTCACTCGGAACAGAGCCTTCGGCGACGAAGCGACCTCGAAGAGCCCTTCGGCCTCAGCGATCGGGTGGAGGGTGTTGTCGACACCGTGAGCGATAAACAGCGGGATCTCCAAGCGAGCAGCGGAACGCTCCGCATTCAGGTCGATGATCGACTCGGTGAACTGGATTCGTGTTGGATGGCCGAAACCATAAACCTGCTCAAGCTCGTTCTGCACGTAGTCCTTTGTGGCGGGGTCGAGCGGGTAGTGTTCGAAGGTATCGGCGAGCCGCGATTCACCTGTGGTGACGCGGAGCACACGGTCCTCGCGCACGTCTTCAAGGATCTTGGTCCACTCGTCATAGGTGTGGATGGATTTGAGCCAGCGCTCGCCGTTGTAGAAGCCGTTCATCGCGACAACTACTGCGACGTTTTGCCCCTTCTCGGCCGCGATGACCACGTTTGCGGCACCCATACCCCAGCCAAGCAGGGCGATGCGCTTCGGGTCGATGTTCTCCTGAGTCTGCACGAAGGTGACGGCATTGCGCACGTCCTCGATCTGCTGTTCGAGCAACACAGTGCCCTTATCGCCCTCGCTGTCCGCCATGCCGCGGTAATCGAAGCCGAAGCAGACGTAGCCGCGCGCGGTGAGGAGTTCGGCAAACATCTTCGGGTAGAACTCGTTGAAACCCTGGTAACCAGAGTTGACGATGAGTACCGGGTGAGGTCCGTCGGCGTTGAAATCGTCAGGGTAGTAGAAGCTAGCCTGCAGCTTTGCGCCTTCGCTGTAGAAGGTCGTCTTCTTCTCGATCATGGTGTTCCTTAATCTCCAGAGTGGATCAGGTGTGTCAATGTGTTTCAAGCATTCAGTGGATCAGGGCGCAAACAGACGAAGCGGTACCTCCCCGGAAGCAGCGTTGAGTAGGCCTTTGTCGACTCTCTGGCCGGCGAGGGTGTCGACGAGGAGTGTGAGCGCGTCCGGGGGTTGCGGGGAATCTGGCTGCCCCGCGTCGGAGGACAGCACCAGTCGGTCCCCCGCCGCATCTGCCACTGCGGCGAGCATCTCTGGAGTGCATCCGGGCTGGTGCAACAGTTGATAGCAGGTGATCTCCACGAATCCACCGCGATCTGCGAGTTCCGTGATTTCAGAAATGCCGAGCCCGGGAACGGTGTACGACGGGTGCGTGAGCAGCACGCGCTTCACGCCGTAGCGCTCCGCTCGATCCAGCAACCATCGGCATTCGTCTCCACTGACGTGCCCAGTTGCCAGCACGGCGTCGTGAGCAGCAATCAATTCGAGCACGGAGTCCGCAGCACTTTCAGTTGAGAAGTCCACAGGCGGAAGTGCGTAGAACTCGTCCCCGAGCCGCGGCTCACTGTGACACAAACGCGGTAGCCCGGCCGCCTGCTGAGTGTGTGAGTCCGCAGTCGGCATCCAGATTACGCGTCCGCCCGCCTGAAGCGTCGCCGCCACTGCGCTCGGGTTCACACCCCCGCACTGCTGATTCAGTGCTATCCCGCCGAACACCTGCATACCGGTGGATTTCGCAACCGCGTGCGCGCGACCAACGGTAGATTCGTAATGCGCTTTGAGTACGAAGCCGTCGCTCTCCGCTTCAGCGAAGACGCGCGCGATATCGTCGTCATCGCCGATGCGGTCGAGCACGTCGGGCGCTGCATGTACGTGACAGTCAAACATCTTCGGCTTCCCTGTCGAGGATTCTGCGGGTCTCGCGCAGCACTACGTCCGCGCGAGACTCTTTGAGCAGTGGCGAGACTCGCCGAGCTTCACGAAGAGCCGCGAGATCGAGCTCGACATCGATGGCGTCTTTCTCCTCGCCTGCGCGGGCGACAATCTGGCCCTCAGGGTCATACACCGTGGATCCTCCCCAGAATCTTCCGCAGGATTCCTCGCCGACCCGGTTCACGAACACGATGTAGCACTGCAAAGCGACCGCAAGACCGCGCAGCTGCATCTCCCATGCCTGATCCGTTGGCAGTCCCACCTCGCTGACCACACTATTCGCCGGCGCCAGCAGCACCTCGGCACCCTGTTGGGCGGCGATCCAGGCAAACTGCGGCTGCCAGATGTCGTTGCAGATGAGGGTGGCAACAGTAGCGCCAGCCACCTGCGTTGTACGTATGCGACCGCCCGGGATGAAGTGCTTCCGTTCTTCCCATCTGCGGTAGGTGGGAAGCGTGAGTTTCCGCTGAACCACGGGTGCACCGTTGCCGAGAAGCGCAGCCGAATTGTACTGGCCGTGCAATGCGCGTTCAGCAAGACCGACAAGTACTGGCGTGCCATGCGCCCCGATGCTCCGTAGTCTCGCGTCATCGATTTCAAGCGGCAACGCCCCCGGTGCGCTCCCGAGATCGTACCCGTGACTCGCGAGTTCCGGAGTAACAATGAGATCCCGGTCATTCGACTCGGCGACTGCGGCATCCAGCTCGGCAAGGTTGGCATCGACCTCGCCGAGCAGCGGAGCCGTCTGCAGCACACAAAGCTTCATAGTCTTGGTACTTTCGTTGTGACGGTCGGCAAGCTATTCACCGATGAAGCCCTCGGATTTCAGCCAAGAGTTGGCTACGTCGCTTGCCGATAGGCCGTCCACGTCAACTTGAGCGTTGAGCTTCTGCAATACATCATTGGTCAGCGCCTCGGAGATCGGCGCGAAGATGTCCGCGATCGCGGGACTCTCCTCGAGCACCTCGGAACGAACCGAGAGTGAAGGGTTGTACGGGGTGAAGAACTGCTTGTCATCGTCGAGAACGGTCAGTCCCAGTGCCTGGATGCGTCCATCTGTTGCGAACACCTCGCCGAAGTTGCAGGGATTCTGTGTATCGATTCCGTTGTAGATCGCTCCGGCCGCGAGTTCAGAGGTGTTGCTCTTCGGAAGATCGAAGCCGTACGCTTCCATGACTCCTGGCCACCCGTCATTGCGACCGAAGAACTCGGCTGCACCGCAAAAGCTCGCTTGCTCCGCGTCTTCGTTCGCGAGCGCGGCGTAGTCCGAGACAGTTGTGACTCCGAGCTCATCGCCCAGCTCTGTGGCGACTGCAATCGCATAGGTATTGTTCGCGGGAGATGGCGTGAGCCACGTGATCCCGTTCTGCTTCTGATCGGCCTGGTCAAGTGTCTCCCACAGTTCGATCGGGTCATTGATCGGGTCTGTCTCACCGAGATGCGTGACCCACCCTGTTCCCGTGTATTCCCAGTACATGTCGATCGCGCCTGAATCCAGCGCAGAACGCACGGTCGCCGATCCGCTCATTCCGCATTCGCGTTTCACCGTGGCACCGGCGGACTCGAGCGCCTGCGCCGTGACTTCGCACAACACCTGCTGTTCCGTGAATTCTTTACTGCCGACCGTGATGGCGGTGCCGTCGAGGTCGCCGAGTTCTGCAAGCGACCCGGCGGCAACATCTCCTCCACCGCCGGCTCCGCCGCTGGAGCCCAGAGAACAGCCGGTCAGCAACACTGCTGCCGCACCTACCAGTGCGAGGGGTGCAATCTTCTTCATGATGATCCTTTGATATCGTGTGTTTCAGGGTGTTATGAGGTGCTTCGCGCAGCGCCGAGAAAGCTCAGCGCCATTGCGAAGTCGTGTGAATGCGTGTCAGATTCCTTTGGGACGCACCTTTGATTCGACGATGCTGGCGATCCAGTCGACCGCAAGTGCGAGGGCCACTGTGAGTAGGCTGCCGACGAGCAGGATCGGCATGCGGTTGAGCACAATGCCGCGCTCGATGAGGTCCCCGAGGCCACCCGCATTCGTGTACGTGGCGAGCGTTGCAACGCCCACGTTGAGGATCAGTGCAACTCGAATACCGGCAAGCATGACGGGCACCGCAAGCGGCAGTTCGATGCGCCAGAGAATCTGCGACGTGCTCATTCCCATGCCTCGCCCCGCATCGATCACGAACGAATCCACCTGTTGGATACCGACAAGGGTGTTCCGCAGCACTGGAAGCAACGCGTACAGCACGAGCGCTATGGCCGCCATGTTGAATCCGACGCCGAACAATAACGCGAGCAAGACGAGGATACCGATGGAGGGAATCGCCTGCCCGGCGTTCGCAATAGCGAGGATCCCGGGACGGATCGCGGCTGCCCACCTCCGGCTGAGCATAATCCCGAGGGGCACCCCAAGCCCTACCACGATCACGGTCGATACAAGCACGAGTCGAAGATGCGCCGTGAGAGCGGTTATGAGCGAATCTGTCGATAGAGCGCGGGCCTCGATATCGTCGAGCTGTGCGAAGGAAATGTAGATGAAGCATCCGGCGAGCAGCGCCACAACGATGGCGGGCAGGATCCACCGAGAGTAGTTGATCGGCTTCCTTTCCGGCCGCAAGCCGATAAGAGCCGTAGCAGGAGTCGTCACGCTTCCACCGCCGTCGTCGCCAGCAGCATCTGCTGCACCGTGAAGCTGCCGCCACCGTGCACTCGAACTCCGGTCGCACCTGCCTCGAGCACACGCTCGAGAGCGCGAGCGACCGTCATCTCGCTGCCTATTTCCACCACGGCTTCAGCATTGAGCACCGAAGCGTTCTGCACGACGAGATCCCCGATCCTGAGGAGACCGAGACGGCGCACTGCCGCTCCGTCACCAATGAATGTACGCACGAAATCGTCTGCGGGATTGCTCAGAATCTCAAGCGGTGAGGCAAACTGAGCGAGACGTGACCCCTCTGCGAAGATCGCGACCCGGTCGGCGAGACGAAGGGCTTCGTCGATGTCATGAGTCACAAACACGATCGTCTTGCGAATTCGCTCCTGCAGCTGCAAAAACTCCTCCTGCAAACGGTCACGAGTGATGGGGTCGATGGCGCCGAATGGTTCATCCATGAGCATCACTGGAGGATCGGCTGCGAGAGCCCTCGCTACACCAACTCGCTGTTGCTGACCGCCCGAAAGCTGCTTCGGATATCGTTTGCGGAAAACTGCGGGAGAAAGACCCACGAGTTCGAGGAGCTCTGTCACGCGCTCCGCAATCCGCTTCTTGTCCCAACCCAACATGCCCGGTACCAGGCCGATATTCTGCTCGATGGTCCAGTGCGGAAGGAGACCTACCTGCTGGATGACATACCCGATGTGTCTACGCATCTCGTTTGGGTCGGCATGTGTGACATCGCTACCATCGATCCGGATCGTCCCGCTACTCGGCTCAACGAGCCGATTGATCATGCGGAGCGTCGTCGTCTTGCCACACCCTGACGGGCCAACGAGGCAGACGAACTCGCCACGTTTGATCTCCAGGTCGAGTGGAGCCACCGCCAGCGTGTCCGATCCCTCGTACTGCTTCGTAATGTTCTCGAGCCGAATCATGACATCGGCTCCGGAATTTGGGGTGGTTTTAGACATTGAGACCTCTGGGTGTGGTGATTCGGCCGATAAGGACAAAGAGCAGGTCGAGGAGACCGGCGACGATCACGATGCCGACGACACCAGAGAGCGCCTCGTTGAGTGCATTCGCACCACCGATACGGGACAGCCCGGTGAAAATAAGCTCACCGAGGCCGGGGCCTCGCACCGCAGCACCGATCGCGGCCGTCGCAACGACCATGATGGTTGCAACTCGAATACCGTTGAGGATTACCGGCCACGCGAGCGGAAGCTTCACCTGGTAGAGGCGCGTGAATGCGCTCATCCCCATGCCTTGTGCCGCGTCGATGAGGCTTGGCGACACACCGTCGAGACCGGTTACGGCGTTACGAAGAATCGGGTAAATGGCGTAGATAGTCAATGCAAGAATCGTCGGTGCAACTCCCAACCCGAAGAGCGGAATCATCAGAGCAAAGAGCGCAAACGACGGGATCGTGAGGAACGTACTTGTCGTCGACAGACACACGCGTCGCAACGCAGGCTGGCGCTCTGTCGCGACAGCGATAAGCAGGCTGAGCACAGTGGCGATTCCAACTGAGATCAAGACGACCTCGACATGCTGCATCAGCAGATGCCCGATGCGCGCCCAATTCGTTGCGACGTATTCGAAGAAACTCACGAAGCCTGTCTCCGTTCAAGCTGGACTGGAACGCTTCCTGAATCAGTCGATGAGAAACCAGCGTCGGCTCCAACTGGAGCGGGTGCAGAGATCGAGCGGCTCAAATAGAGTGCTGCACGATGGATGAGTCGTGCGAATTCCTCGAGATCATCTGTGATACGGAAGCTCGGAGCGGAGACGTTGATCGCGGCGATGATGCGACCGTGCACATCCCGGATCGGAGCAGCGACGGCCGACAGCCCTTCCTCATGCTCATCGGTTGTCATTGCGAACCCCTTCGCGCGCGCCTGGAGGACTCGCGCCACGGTTTCGTCGGCGGTACTCGGCAGGTTCGATCCACCCTCCATACGAGGCGTCTGGGCGAAAATCGTGCGGATCTCTTCTGTGCTGTCATCCATCATCAATGCACGACCGGATGACGTTCCGAGGATCGGCACGGTTCTTCCGACCCATCCGACAGTGCCAATCGCGCGCAGAGGACCCTCGGTCAGGATTGTGAGCACTTCGTCCTGACGCCGAATTGAGAGGTGGACTCGCTCGCCAGTCTGTCGACCGATTTGCCTCATCACGGCCGGCGCCACGAGCAGCAGGCGCTGATCGCCCGCTCGAGCGGCGATCGTAAAGGCGCGCCACCCTAAGACGTGCTTGCCACTGTCGTTCTTTTCGACAAGGCCGAGTTCGAGCAGACTCTTCAATTGGCGAGAGACGCTGGACTTGTCACGTCCGATCTCCCTCGCAAGTTCGGATACGGTCAGACCTTCGGGTTGGCTTCGATAAGGCTGCGCCAACGCCTCGAGCATTGCGACGATTCGCGCTGCGGATGTATCTTCGTTGATTGCCACGCTTGGATCGTATTTCGCGAGATGCGATTAAAGCAATGTCACGTTGCAATGAATGCAACTTCGCGCCGTGGAGCCCTGTTCCGTCGTTCGCTGGTTGGCGATCTATGCGAGGTTCCATTCGCGAGGACAGATGGTCGGCGGGGCGGCCAGTGCCCTGAACAACGCGGAGTTTGCTACCCAGCACCGGTATCGCGCTCACACCTTACTCAAGAAGGCACATTATCCTGCACCAACCCTTGAAGGCGCAGGATAAAGCCCTGACACGATTCCCGTGGGCGGTGTTCAGTTGTTTCGCGCATGCGAGCCAGGGTCGCACCACCATCACCTGGTCTGCGAAGTGTGTTTGTTATACAACCCGCGTGTTCTAGCGGTGAGTGCAACACCTGAGAATAGTGAGGTGTCTGCAGAGATGAAGTACTCAAAGGCTATGAGATCCGATGAAGTGACCTTGGTCTGGGATCTTCGCGCGAAGGGGGTGCCCTCGGAAGAAATCGCCGTGCTTGTCGGGTGGAGTCTTACCTCGGTCAGAACCCACTTCAGAGAGTATGGGGGTGTCCGGCCCCGGGTTTCTGCCCGGACGAGTTCGTTGACCATCGAGGAACGCATCGAGATCCAAGCGTGTCAACGGGCGAATATGGGTGTGCGGAAGATCGCTCGTGAGCTGGGGCGTTCTCCGTCAACAATCTCGCGGGAGCTGCGACGGAACACCGATGATTGGGGAAAGTATCGTGCGACTCGGGCGCAAGCAAACGCGCACGAACGTGCCCGGCGCCCGAAACCGAGTAAGTTAGCGGCTCCTGGGCCGTTGCGCGAGTGGGTGCAGACAGAGTTAACTCTGAAGCGTTCACCGGAACAGATCGCCGGCCGGTTACGGCGAGAGTTCCCCGACCGGCCGGAGATGCACGTGTCCCCCGAAACGATCTACCAAGCGATCTACCTGCTGCCGCGGGGCGGGTTAAAGCGCGAAGTAACACAGTGCTTACGAACCGGCCGAACTCTCCGCCGTTCGCAGCGCAGACCCGAGGAACGACGCGGCAGGATCCCGAATATGGTGAATATCGTTGAGCGTCCCGCAGAGGCCGCAGACCGGGCCGTTCCTGGGCGCTGGGAAGGCGACCTGGTTATTGGGAAAGATGGCAAGAGCGCGATCGGGACTGTTGTGGAGCGCCACTCGAATTACCTGCTGCTGGTGTGGATGGATCCCACTAAAACCAAGATCGAGGCACTCACTGAGGGATTAATCCAGAAGATGAAAGATCTCCCGGATGTGCTCCGCCGAACCCTGACATGGGACCAGGGAGTGGAGATGTTGAACCATGTCACGATCGGAATGGACGCAAACATCGATATCTATTTTTGTGACCCCCGCTCACCCTGGCAGCGACCCACGAATGAGAACACGAACGGACTCTTACGGCAGTATTTCCCCAAGGGCACCGATTTGAGTGTCTATAGTCAGGCCGATCTCGACTATGTTGAGTGGGAGATGAATGATCGGCCTCGCAAACTCCTTGAGTTCGCGAAGCCGTCCGAAGTCATCGCCGATATTGTGTTGCCCTGACCGCTAGAAACCACCGATTAACTGACGGCTCGACGTAAATGGCGAGCCAAGCGCCCGGGTACGGCTCGGCAAGATAGAGCGCAGTTCGCCCGCTCATCCTTTTGAAAGTACCTCTGTGCGTCGCGCTTCTAACCACTTGCTCCCTGCTGACCGCTCACGTGCGGATCCATAAACGGTGTAAGCCAACGCTTCCATAACTGCCAAGTGTCTGGCGTCCCTCTCGATCGCGATCACATTGCCTTCGCGATCGGGTGTTAACCCAAGTGAGCGAATTGTGCGGTCGATATCCTGATCAACGATCACCGAGATCCCTCTGTCTACCAAGGTTGTCTCATCAGAAGCCGTTCGGAGCTTCGCGAAGCTGCAACGGCTGCTCGCCGAGGCCGACGTGGTTGTGCACGGCTACCGCCCCATGGCACTCGCAAAGTACGGCCTCGATTTCGAGTCTCTGCAGGGGCGGTTTCCCGACATCGTCGTGGCACAACTCTCGGCGTGGGGAACGAGTGGGCAGTGGGGCGACCGTCGCGGGTTCGACAGCCTCGTGCAGGCAGCAAGCGGCATCGCCGTGCTCGAAAGTAAGGATGCGGAATGATTCCCGGCGCCCTGCCTGTACAGGCGTTGGATCACTCAGCGGGCCACTTCCTCGCCGCCTCGATTGCCACGGCGCTGCGTCGGCAGCGCACAGTGGGTGGATCGTGCGATATCCAAATCAGCCCTCGCGAACATCGCGGGCGAGCTGCTTGCGGCGGGCCCGGCCGAAGGTTCGGTGGATCAAGTTGCGCCGCAGGACCTCCCGACGGTGAAAGTATCAGTCCATTCCTCGGCCAGCGATGCTCAGCACCAGGTTACATGTGCCCCTCCGCTTCTCGTCCCCGGAGCACCCGCCACCTACCGCTCCCCTCTACACGAACGGGGCACCGACGAGGCGCGCTTCGTTGACTGAGACTTCTTCTTGAGAATGAGCTTTTATGACGGGGAAACCTTCTTGGACACTCTCGTACTCAACGCGCTCATAACAGCTGTGACTTACCTTCTCAACCCCACTGTATGTAGCATCCAGGATTGCTAACGTTCGGGTGAACAGCATACGTTCAGGAGGCGCGAATGACAGCTCAGAAGCAGGTCGCCGATCTCATTGTCGAGAGGCTCGGAGCTTGGGGAGTCAAGCGTATCTATGGTTACGCTGGTGACGGAAACAACCCGCTGCTCGGAGCGCTCCGTCGTGGCGCTCAAGCTCCGTCCTTCATTCGCGCGAAGCACGAGGAGGGCGCAGCCTTCATGGCGGTTGGCGACGCAAAGTACTCTGGAGGCGTCGGAGTCGTCACCTCAACCCAGGGTCCCGGCGCTGTTCACCTTTTGAACGGCTTGTACGATGCGAAGCTCGATAGCGTGCCCGTCGTGGCGCTCGTCGGGCAGCAGCACAGAAGCACTCTCGGGTCTGATTACCAACAAGAAATCGATCTCCAGCACCTTTTTCACGATGTTGCCACGCATTACGTGCAACTCGTCACCTCATCAGAGCAGCTTCCCATGGTGATTGACCGTGCGTTCCGTGCCGCGCTCACTCACAAACAACCCACGGTCGTGATCCTCCCCCACGACATACAACAGGCCCCTGTGGCAGAGCTCGGGCAGGAACACGGGGAAATGGTGACCTCTCCCCGTTGGACCGCCGGTCATACGCAGGCTCGCGAAGATGACCTGCAAGCGGCGGCCGACGTCATCAACGCGGGTGAGAAGATTACGATTCTCGCCGGTCAAGGGATGAAACATGCACAGTCCCAGGTCGTACAGCTCGCTGAGCTTCTGGGCGCAGGCATCACAACTAGCTTGCTCGGGAAACCCTATGTAGATGAGGAACATCCGCTCGCGGCAGGCACCATGGGACATCTGGGCACGACTGCATCAGCTCACATTCTCCAAGAGTGCGACACACTCATTATCATCGGGTCGAACGACCCCTGGACTGAGTTCTATCCTCCCCCAGGAAAAGCTCGTGCGGTGCAGATCGACATCGACGCATCGGCTCTCGCCAATCGGTACCCCGTCGAAGTCGGGCTTGTGGGCGACAGCGCTTTGACGATCGAAGCGCTCCTCGGACGCTTACACTCACAACGCACGATCGGCTGGCGCGAGACGGTGGAACAACAGGTACGAAAGTGGCGCGAGATCTCACGGCTCCGCGCCGAAATTCCTGCAGATCCACTGAACCCAGAGCTCGTAGTCAAGGAGTTCGCCGAGCGAATATCCGACAACTGGCGCGTGGCGATCGACGTCGGGAGCTCCGTCTATCACTACGCCCGACAAATGAGTCTGCCGACAAGCGTCGAAGCCCATCTGTCCAGCACGCTCGCAAGCATGGGATGCGCGATCCCCTACGGCATCAGCGCTAAGGAGTCCTCGCCCGATACTCCCGTTGCCGTCATCGCGGGTGATGGGGCAATGCAGATGCTCGGTGTCAACGAACTTGTGACGGTGGCTGAACGGTGGCGGCGCTGGCAAAATCCGCAATTCGTGGTGCTGGTGCTGCACAACTTCGACCTTGCGGAGGTGAGTTGGGAGCAGCGAGAGATGGAGTCACAGCCACGCTTCCCGGGATCCCAAGATATTGAGCGGTTCGATTTTACCGGCTACGCGGAGCTTCTCGGCCTTCGCGGACTCAGAATCCAAAGTCCGGGCGACCTTCCAGCGACTCTCAGCGAAGCGTTTGCATCAGATCGGCCAACGGTTATTGAAGCGATCACTGATGCCGTCACACCACTTTTGCCGCCGTTCCCACACGACAAAGAGAAGCTGCAGTCAATCAGAACGGCGCTCACTTCCGAAGGCGCTGCAGGCGCGCACGCGCTAGATCTGTTGAACGCCTACGTTCGCGTTGAAGAGAAGCATCAGTGGGAAACACCATCCCCATAATCCATCACTTCCGCGACCTCCTCTTGCCGTCACGTCTCGTCTTAGCTGCGAAGACTGCGGTTGCGGCTGCGATCGCGTGGTACTTAGCACCGTACGTGCCGCTCGCAGAATCGGAATACTCCTACTACGCACCGCTCGGCGTGCTCGTCAGCATGTATCCGACAGTGTTCGACTCTGCCCGCTCCGGAGCACAGGCCCTATTCGGTCTCGCTACAGGTATCGGGCTGGGCACCGGCGCGATCGCACTCGTTCACGCGGGTGCCCCGGGGATCATTGCCGTCGCGGTGGTAGTAGGCATTGGCGTAGCTATCGGCGGCTTGCGTGTTTTCGGAAGCGAAAGGGCATGGGTTCCGATAGCTGGTCTGTTCGTGCTTCTTCTCAGCGGTGGCGATCCCAGTGAGTTCACGCTTTCTTATATCGTCACCATGGGTTTCGGGCTGTTCGTCGGTGTGGTCGTGCAGTGGATCGCGTTTCCGCCGCTGTATGTTGCTGAGGCGCGGAATCACCTCACAGAACTTCAAATGGCCCTGTCGAATTGTTTACTTGAAGTCGCAGAAGCGATCGGCGAGGAAAGTGACCGATCTGAGTCGCTACAGCGATCGGTAGAGCGACTCTCCGAGACTGAAGCTACTGTCTCCGAGGAGATCTATAAAGCGCGAAGGAGCGTGCGAGTAAACCCACGTGCTCGTCGCCGACGCAATCAACAGGCGACTATGGATAGTCACTTTCAATCGCTTATATCCGCTACTCTCCATGTTCGCGCGCTTTCTGATTTCGCCACGCAGATTCGCCTGACCGAAGGGGAACCGCCGGCATCAAGAGAGATCCTGCGAAAGGCGACACTGCAGTGTCGCTCACTGTTAGACGGCGACGCAAGTAACCGCGATGAACTCGCGGCCCGGGCACGAGCCACGCTCAACGAGTATCTCGCCAGTTCTAACCACGAGGATCAGGCGGCGCTTCCGACGGCAATGATGGAGGTTGCGCTAGCGGCTAGTCTTCGACGGATACTTGACGACCTGGACTAGGCGATATGAGCTCTTGGTTATTCCTCCATCTTGCCCAATGACATCTCTGGTTCATCAAGCTCGGCATCTGGCATGTCTGTAATGGCTCCGGTCGGCTCGCTTTCTTCGATCACGTGTCGGCTGTCGTGGCCAGCCGCATATTCCCGCCCGGCCTGCACGGCCTCGTCACGACTTCGGTAACTCCGCGAAAGCTCGGGTGAGCCCTCAATCTCGTTCACCCACTGCCCGTTCTTGGACTTCGTTGTGACGTCGTTTCTCGTCATCTTTTCTCCTCGTCCTTATCAATTCTGCGCTCCTCAAAAGCCTCGACTACTTCAGCGCTATCAGTATCGTCGGGTAGCGGTTCGCTTTCGCGAAACGGCTCAGCATGCGGATACCCATGGCCTTGGACGGTACCTCGGCTCTCCTGCTTCATCTGTTCATCAAGTTCGGGGCCATGCTTCGAATTGCCCCGCTCACCTTGGTTCATAGTTCGCTCCTTTTGGTGTTGGAGTTCCAGTGTCAACTGTGTGAGGCAAAGCTGCGATGGCCTTGCTATGGCGGTGTATATCACCTATTGTCGGCTTGTTCATTCCCTCGGCCGACCCGAGCTTTGATCTGCACTGCATGGTCTCCACAGTTTCAACTGCGGTGAACTTAGTGCGTTCATTTAAGCCTAATCGTACTGCGCGCCGTGTCCGTTATCTCCGGAGACAGCGTCACCTCGCACCTTGCGTCTTTAGGCAGGGTCCTTGCTCGGCCTCTGGCCTCCTGAAAGGATAAGGGTATGAGCGGCAACGACACGCACGGTGCGAAACACCAAAACGAGTCGCAACAGTCGGCTCGGCCAGCGGCGCGTGCAGCACATATGGCGAGACACATCGCTTTGGGATTCACCGACCTGAGGCAAAAGGGCATTCACCCCGCGCTTATTCCGGGTGTCGGGGTAGAGCAAACCGGCCGTGTGTACCGCACTGACTGGCTTGTTTTCGGGGTCGCCGCAACATTTACCATTGCATTTATTGCCTGGGGCGTGTTGGGCGGTGACAGCCTGCCAATCACTGCGCAGTCTGTGTTGAACTGGGTGATCAAATACACCGGAGTCTTCTTCACCTCAGTGGCCACAGCGATTTTGCTCTTTATGATCTTGCTCGGGGTCAGCAAATACGGTCGCATCAAGCTCGGGCGCGATGACGAGGAACCAGAGTTTTCGATGTTCTCGTGGATCTCAATGCTCTTTGCCGCGGGAATGGGCATCGGCCTGGTGTTCTGGGGAGCCGCCGAACCGCTGACCTTCTTCGAAACGCCACCGCCCGGCACCGTAGATGGCGGCACGCTCGAAGCAATGCAGACCGCTCAGGCTCAGGTGCTCTACCACTGGGGGCCACAGGCCTGGTCGTTCTATGCGCTGGTCGGAGTCGCCATCGCCTATGGGTCGTTTCGACGGGGACGCACCCCGCTCATCTCGTCAGTCTTTGCACCATTTCTTGGAGAACATAAAACGGCGGGGCCGTTCGGCAAGACCATCGACATCTTCTCGATTCTCGTCACGCTGTTCGGCACTGCCGCCTCGCTCGGGCTTGGTGCACTTCAGATCGGGCACGGCGTCGAACTCATCGCCGGTATCGGCGATGTCGGCAACGGAATTCTCATTGCCGTCATCGCGGTTCTCACCGCCTGCTTCATCGCATCGGCCGCGTCTGGGGTGTCGAAAGGCATTCAGGCGCTCTCGAATGTGAACTCTGTTGCGGCAATTCTGTTGTCGCTCTTTGTGTTCTTCGTTGGCCCAAGCTTGCTCATAATGAACATGATTCCCGCAATCGCGTTCGAGTTCATCGCAGACCTCCCGCAGATGATGGGGCGCTCAGCGGCACAGGGCGAAGCGACACAGCAGTTTCTCGCGGGGTGGACGATCTTCTACTGGGCCTGGTGGATCTCATGGTCGCCCTTCGTCGGCATGTTCATCGCAAAGATCTCACGCGGGCGCACCATCAGGCAGTTCGTGCTTGTCGTGATCCTCGTACCCTCTTTCATTTCGCTCATCTGGTTCGCGATCTTCGGAACCACCGCAATCGACCTGAACCTCAACGGGGCCGACCTACCCATATCACCGCCTGAAGACGTGCTTTTCGGTGTGCTCGCTCAGCTGCCGTTTACCGAGATCACCAACATCTTGCTGATGCTGTTGATTGCCATCTTCTTCATTACGGGAGCCGACTCAGCCTCGCTCGTTATGGGCACCATGTCGCAGCAGGGCCGACCGACGCCGAAGCGCTGGGTCACGATCGTCTGGGGAACCCTTGTCGGTGTCATTGCTGCGGTGCTGCTCGTCGTCGGGCCGGAGGGTAGTGGGCTGCAAGCGTTGCAACACGTGACAATCATTGCGGCGCTGCCGTTCGCCGTGATCCTCGTGCTCATGATGTTTTCTCTCATGAAAGACCTACGACGCGACCCTATGATTTTGCGAGATCGCTACGCCAGGCAAGCACTGCGGCACAGTGTGCGCACCGGTCTCGAGGAGTATGGCGATGACTTCGCGCTGGTTCCCGAGGAATACGATCACTCGCGTGACCCACACCCGTGGGTTGAAGAGACCGCCGATGAGGAGTTCACGGAGTTGTTTGAGACCGCGTCGATGCCGATCATTCGAGATGAGGAAAAATCTGGTGTGGCAGCTGATGACGCTATTGTGGACGCTTCACCGGATGTCTTGCCTAAGGTTGAACCGAAAGCTGGTCGCGACACGGCAGAGAACTAGCCACTTCGTACGTGAAAGAGGTCGCAGCGCGCCTGCCGCGAGAACAAAAACCCCCCGATCAGATCACCTTTTTTGAGGGTACCCGGTTGGCGACGATACGGGGCGGGTAATTTTGTAGGGTTCTTGATAGATCACCTTGACTATTTCAACCACATCACCATCGTCACGCCGCGCTGACGGTGCCCCTGACGAGCGAGATACGCGTGAATCTCAAAGTCAATGAGAAGGGTGTTTCCTTCATCATTCGCTACACCAACCTACGGCGTTGCTTCGTTAGTGTGTGGTCGTTGGTCTTCGCCTGGGCTGAAGACAAGCTTCGCCCCGATGATAATCTCGCGGTATGGATCAGTCTGTTTTGGAGCAGCTTCGGGCGTTCGTTGCCGAGCGAGAATGGGGACAATTCCATTCCGCTGAGAACCTCGCCAAATCGATCTCAATCGAGGCTGCCGAGCTTCTTGAGTGTTTCCAGTGGTCATCCGAGGTCGATTGTGACCGTGTGAAGGGTGAGCTTGCCGATGTGCTCACGTATTGCTTATTGCTCGCCGACGAACGAGGCCTTGATCCCCGCCAGATTGTGCTCGAGAAGCTCGAGGTGACGAGGGAAAAGTACCCTGTCGAAGCTTCGAGAGGGAGGAGCGCCAAGTATGACCGACTCTGAGCCCACCCACTTCGAAGAACTCACTTTTTCGTCTGAAACACTCAGCCACTGGCGCGAAGAAAAAGGTCGACATCACGACTGGCCTGTCGTGTACTTGATCAATAACAAGAAGAAGATCTACGTTGGCGAATCAACTCGCGTCAAGCACAGACTCTTTCAACACCTCGCGGACAGTAAGAAGCCTGGAAGTCCGAAGAAGGGACTCCAAGAGATCCGCATCGTCTTGAACGATGAGTTCAACAAGTCAGCCTGTCTGGATCTTGAGTCACGGCTGATTGCCTGGCTGCATGCCGACTCTTACTTTGATCCGGTCAACAGAAACGATGGGCAGCAGAATGCCGGATATTTTGAGCGTGAGAGCCGCTACCAGGCGATCTTTGACGAGGTCTTCAAACGATTACGCGAGGCGGGGCTCTTCACTCGCAAAGTAAGCGAGATTGAAAACCTCAACATGTTTAAGCTCTCGCCGTTCAAAGCGCTGAACGATGAGCAACTAGTGGCGGTCGACCAGATCGTTGAAGGACTCTTTGCCGATTTCGAAGTTGATGCCCGAGCTGAGCACCCACAGAAGAGCCTCAGCGTGGTGCAGGGTGGCCCCGGCACCGGCAAGACGATCGTGGCCATCTATCTGCTAAAACTCCTGCGTGACATCCAGAGTTCAGAGGGTGACCCCGATCCAGAAGAAGACGGCAGGTTTAGTGATTTCTTTCAGAAGGGAAACTACGAGCTCATTCAAGGTAAGAAAATAGGCTTCGTCGTGCCGCAGTCATCACTGCGAAAGACGATTGAGAAAGTGTTTAAGCGCACCCCAGGGCTCGGCAAAGTGAAGGTGCTAAGCCCTTACACCGTAGCTTCAAAGGCTGAGCACTGGGACCTTCTCATTGTTGACGAAGCCCACCGGCTCACACACCGCGGGGCCGGAGCAACACGTGGCCAGTTCAATGCGAACAGCCGGGCTCTCTTCCCGGATCGTGCCGATGAAGTGACGGCAGTTGACTGGATTATCGAGAAGAGCGACCATCAGGTATTTCTTGTCGATGGAGAACAGACGGTGAGACCCGCTGACGTACCTGCTGATGTGACTCGTTCGCTCGTTCGTGGAGCTCAAGATAACCATCGTTACTACTCCCTTGAATCCCAGATGCGCGTTTCTGCTGGCGATGACTATCTCGAATTTGCGCGTACCCTCCTCACAGAACTCCCTCAACGTCCGAGTGTGCCGAGCACATATGATCTCCGGTTCTTTGATGACCTGCACGAAATGCGCACCCTCATCGAACAAAAGGAAGAGGAAGTCGGCCTCTCGAGGATGGTTGCCGGTTATGCGTGGCCTTGGATTAGCAAAGGCAATCGTACGGACCAAGCCCCTTACGACATTGAGCTCGACGGTGAGAAAGCTCGTTGGAATAGAACTCACATTGATTGGATCTCGTCAGCTACTTCACACGAAGAAGTGGGCTGCGTGCACACTACCCAGGGCTACGATCTCAACTACGCGGGTGTCATCATCGGCCCCGATATCGTGTGGGATGAAGCTGCTCAGCAAATTGTCGCTGTGCGAGATTCTCATTTCGACCCTGAGGTGCGCACTGTGCACGATCAGGATGAACTGCTCGAATACATTCGCAACGCCTATTATGTGTTGCTCACCCGAGGCATGCGCGGCACCTACATCTACGTGTGCGACCCCGCACTCAGGGAGCGCATTCGAGCACTATTTGTGCCTTAACCGGGCGACCGAAATGCCATCGTCGGCAACCTACGCACAGGCGCGACCCTCGGCGAATCAACCATCGACCTGGCCAGGAACTACCAACACAAGGAGTTGTCATTGCCAGCGTCAACGATGACTCGACTCAGGACAATGGTCGGGCTGACAGGACTTGAACCTGCGACCCCTTGACCCCCAGGCAGACGGATCGGTCTTTTCTCTCACTT
>JBEBUJ010000020.1:0-37256 GCA_040393365.1 Leucobacter denitrificans | reverse complement strand
CGCCAGTTCACTATAAGCGTCAGGGGCGAACGGCTTCTTGTCAGAGTGGCTGCCCTCAGTCCGATAAACTTGAGTTGGATACGACAACTGAGTGAAAGTAGGCTGCCGATGGGGGCGATGACGGGAGTGCTACTCGTTCTCGCCATCGTTTCCTTGATCGCTCATCCGCTTGGTCGCCGGTTCGGTCGACGAGCATTTCTCGTGTTCGCTGCGGTCATGGGCGCTTCATTCGCCGTGATGGTCGTGCTCTCGGTTCAGGCCTTCACGGGTGGGGCGCTCGTTGAACACATCGACTGGATTCCTTGGCTGCAGCTAAATCTTACGCTCAGGCTCGACGTGTTCTCGGCACTCTTTGCTCTCCTTGTCACGGGTGCTGGAGCGCTCGTGCTGCTGTATTGCAATAACTACTTTGACGATGGCGATACCGGCCTGCCGCGATTCTCAGCCGTTTTCATGGGCTTTGCGACGAGCATGCTCGGCCTCGTCATCTCAGACAACCTGTACCTGCTGTTCACGTTCTGGGAAGCCACTACTGTCTTCTCCTTCCTGCTGATCGGTCACGTACTCAGGTTGCGCACCGCCAACTCCGCAGCGCTCCAGGCACTGATGATCACAACTCTCGGCGGTCTCGCCATGTTCGTCGGATTCGTGCTGCTTGTATTTGCATCGGGAACACCACTGCTCTCTGAGATTGTTGCCGATCCACCACAGGGCACGGTTGTCACTATTGCTGTGTATCTCGTGCTGCTTGGCGCGATCTCGAAGTCAGCAATTTTCCCATTCCACTTCTGGTTGCCGGGCGCGATGGCCGCTCCCACCCCGGTGAGTGCCTATCTCCACGCCGCAGCGATGGTGAAGGCTGGCGTGTTTCTTCTCGCGCGGATGAGCGAACCGTTCTCCGATGTTCCCGGATACCGGTGGGTCCTCGTCATCCTCGGCGGGTACACGATGATTCACGGTGGGATCCGTGCCCTGCGTCAGTTCGATATCAAACTCATCGTCGCACACGGCACCGTGAGCCAACTCGGTCTGCTCGTGATGGTTATTGGGGTTGGTGACCCGCGCGCAACCTTCGCCGGTCTCGTGCTGCTGTTTGCACACGCAGCCGCGAAGGCCCCACTGTTCCTCACTGTCGGCATTATCGACTCGTCAACCGGTGTGCGTGATCTGCGTAGGCTCAGCGGGATCGCTTCGAAGTTTCCTCTGCTCGCCTGTATTGCAGTGCTCGTTGCAGCCTCGATGTCTGGGGTCCCTCCGTTCTTCGGCTTTGTGGCGAAGGAGTCGGCCTTTACCGAGTTACTGGTTCTCAGCCGAGAACAGCCGATCGCACTGATTGCGCTATGTATTGCGGTTGTCGGCAGTATGCTCACGGTCGCGTATATGTGCCGGTTTATCTGGGGTGCATTTGCACGCAAACCGGGTGTTCCGGATACCCCGATTGAGGAAACGCCGTCACGCATGTTCCTGGCTGCGCCGATGCTATTTGCGATAATCACACTCGTCTATGGCATCGGTGTACCGTGGCTCGACCCGCTGATACAGGCCGCGGTTCCGGGAATCGTCTCCGGTCAGACAGAGGTTACTCATTTGGCACTCTGGCACGGGTGGAGTGTTCCGCTTCTGTTGTCAGCAATTGTCATCGGTGTTGGCATATTCTTCTTCTTTCCGGCTAGACGCTTCGCAGGTACGCTTCTGCCCGCAGCAGAGCGCTTCTCAGCCTCACACGTCTACTGGCTTGCGACACACTGGCTCGATCTTCTTGCGGTTCGCCTCACGTCGATCACCCAGCGAGGTTCGCTACCCTTCTATCTCGCCGTGATCCTCACGACCCTCGTGTGCACGCTTGGCGGCACGATCGTTGCAATCGACCAGTGGCCCGATGAGCTCGAGTTCATTGCGAATCCCGTCGAGATTCCTATCGCAGTTGTCATGATCGTCGCCGCAGTGTTTGCCGTCAGGGCGCGCACTCGGTTCCAAGCCGGTGTGCTGGTCGGCGTCACCGGTTACGGAATGGCAGTGATCTTTGCGTTGCATGGTGCTCCGGATCTCGGGCTCACCCAGCTCCTCGTGGAAACCATCACGCTCATCGCGTTCGTGCTCGTGATTCGCAGGCTACCTGCCCGTATGAGCGTGAACGCGAGCCGTTCGAATCGCTTCGGGCGGCTTCTGCTGGGACTCGGCTTGGGACTTGTGCTTGGGGCGGTCGCCGTGATTTCGCTTGGCGGGCGTATTGCGGATCCCATATCGCTTGCCCTGCCACAGCTTGCTGTCGAAGGCGGGCACGGGTACAACGTCGTGAACGTGATGCTCGTCGACATTCGAGCATGGGACACGATGGGAGAACTCTCTGTCGTGCTCGCGGCCGCGACGGGTGTAGCTTCGCTTGTATTCCTCAATACGCGCATTGACCAGAGCCCTCACCTCAGCAGGCGCGCAGCACGTGATGCGACAAGAGCCCACCTCTTACGCGTCGCTGACCCAGACGACCCTGAGAGCCGTATGAACTGGTTGCTGGCGGGTTCCAAGCTGGATCCGAGGCGTCGCTCTATCATTCTCGAGGTTATTGTCCGCCTCATATTCCATGCGCTGCTGTTGCTCTCGATCTTCCTCCTGCTGTCGGGTCACAACACCCCTGGCGGCGGATTCGCAGGAGGACTCGTAGCTGGCTTGGCGCTCGTTGCCCGGTACCTCGCCGGTGGGCGCTACGAGCTTCGCGCCACAGTGCCGCTCGACGCGGGCAGAATTCTCGGCATCGGTCTCGCCCTGTCCGTGTCAATGGCGATCCTGCCGCTCTTCTTTGGGCAGCCCGCGCTCTCTTCGAGCTGGGTCGATGTTGACCTCGGTATATTTGGTTCGCTACCGCTTGTTACGTCGACGCTGTTTGACATTGGCGTATATCTCGTCGTGTTCGGACTCGTGCTTGATGTGCTGCGAAGCCTCGGTTCGGAGATTGATGAGCACGAGGAATCCGACCCAGTTTCATTTGCAGAGGAGCACGCGCAATGACCATGCCCCTCGTACTCGTGGCCGTCATGGTGGTGATGTACACCGCAGGCGTGTACCTCCTTTTGGATCGCAGCCTCACGCGAATACTGCTCGGCTTTCTCCTCGTAGGCAACGCGACAAATCTCCTGATCTTTATGATGTCTGGTGAGTTTGGAAGTGCTCCCATCGTTGGGGGTGACGACGATAGCACCATGAGTGATCCGCTGCCGCAAGCATTCATTCTCACGGCGATCGTCATCACCTTCGGTGTGAGCGCGTTCTTACTGGCGCTCATTTACCGGTCTTGGCGACTCTCCCGAATCCTTGAAGACCGAGTTGAAGACGATCGCGACGACCTCGAGATCTCGCGCGCTGAAACCCTCACTACCGAAGAGGTTACTGAGGAAGACCTCGAGGAGGCTACCGAGTTCGAAGACGATCTGCCGGCTGGCTCGGACGATTCAGACGATTCGGGCACTGACCAGACCGGGTCGTACGAGGGGGCCCGCTCATGACCTTCCTTGTACCGCTCGTTGTACTCATCCCGCTCGCTGGTGCCGCGCTCGCACTCGCAGTTCCCGGACATCGCGCGCTGCAGCGTGGCATCACACTTGTCGCTCTCACCGCGGTGTCGGTGCTCGGAATCGCTCTGATGTTCATCATCGACAAGACCGGCCCGCTTATTATGCAGGTCGGAGGCTGGGCGGCGCCATATGGCATTTCGCTCGTGATCGACCGCGTTTCGGCGCTCATGCTTGCGGTCTCGGCGGTCGTTCTGCTCTCGGTCTTTCTGTTCTCGATTGGCCAGGGTCTTGCTGATGGAGATGAAGAGACACCGGTCTCCATCTATTACCCGACATATCTTGTTCTCGGTGCCGGGGTGTTCAATGCCTTCATCGCGGGAGACCTCTTCAACCTCTACGTTGGGTTTGAGATTCTGCTCGTCGCGAGTTACGTGCTCATCACGCTCGGCGGTACGGCGCAGCGCATTCGGGCCGGTGTGACGTATGTGGTCGTCTCACTCGTGTCATCCGTACTCTTCCTCGCGGCCATTGCGCTCGTGTACGGAGCGACGGGGACAGTGAACATGGCGCAACTCACAGGGCGCATAGCCGAGCTACCGAGTGAACTCCAGCTCGTCTTGAACCTCACATTGCTCATCGCGTTCGGTATCAAGGCCGCAGTCTTTCCGCTCGCGTTCTGGCTTCCGGATTCGTATCCTACTGCTCCTGCTCCGGTTACCGCAGTCTTTGCGGGGCTGCTCACCAAAGTCGGTGTCTACGCGATCATTCGCACGCAGACAATGCTGTTTCCGCATTCAAATATTGATCCGCTGCTTATGGCGGTTGCGGGAGCCACACTCATTGTCGGAATTCTTGGCGCAGTCTCACAGTTGGACGTCAAGAGAATGCTCTCGTTCATACTCGTAAGTCACATTGGATATATGGTGTTCGGCATCGCGATCGCGACTTCGGTCGGATTCGGAGCAACGGTGTATTACATCGCGCACCACATCATCGTGCAGACCACGCTGTTTCTCGCCGTGGGACTCGTCGAGCGCCAGGGCGGAACGACATCACTCGCCGGTCTTGGCGGCCTGATGCGTAGCTCGCCCATCATTGCAGTGCTCTTCTTCCTCCCGATGTTGAACCTCGGCGGTATCCCACCGTTCTCAGGCTTCCTCGGAAAACTCGGGCTCTTCACCGCGGGCGCGGAAACCGAGTCCGCGGCAGCGTATTGGCTCATTGGCATCGGTGCAGCGGTATCGCTACTCACCCTATATGCGTTGGCTCGCGCTTGGACTCTTGCGTTCTGGCGCCCAAAAATGAAAGCGCAGGAGACGCAGGGAGCTCTTCGCGCAGCGTCGAATGAGGCACTACTGTTGCGCGAGCGTGAGGAGAAGCTCTTTGAGCGGCTGCAGGATGCTCCAGATGCCATGCCGACGCAGGAGCGAAGAGGTATTCCGCGTCTCATGATCGCGGCGACAATCATGATGATTGGTGTGAGTCTTGTGCTCACATTTGCCGCCGGGCCACTCTTTGGTTTTGCCGAGCGAGCGGGAAATGATCTCACCGACCACGGGAAGCTCGCATCACTTGTACTCGAGGCAAAACACGTCAATGGGGGGAGCGGCTCCACCTCGCTCAGCGAGGAGTCCGATCATGGTGAGTAGGGGGCGGCGTTCCGCCCGGGGGCTTGAGATCATCGTCCGGTTTCACGAGCTTCCGCTGCTCGTGGGGCTCGTCATCATGTGGATGATGTTTTGGCAAGAGATTTCGCCAATGTCGTTGGTGAGCGGAGTGCTCGTATCGATCATCGTGATGCGTGTGTTCTATCTGCCGCCCGTTGACCTCGCTGGGCGATTCAACGTCTGGTACGTCGTGCGTTACCTTACATACTTTCTCTGGAACCTTGCGTATGCTTCGTTCCAGGTCGCCTGGCTTGCGGTCCGGCCGGGCGCTCCTCCAATGACTTCGATCATTGCGGTGAAGCTTCGCACCGAGTCCGATTTCATTCTCACGCTTGTCGGGCTCACGATTTCTCTTATCCCGGGTTCGCTTGTTGCCGAGGTGGATCGATTTGGATCAGTCCTCTACCTGCACGTGTTGAATACTCCGTCGCAGAAAGAAATCACACGCATGCATCGGGAAGTCGCGACGATTGAGCGCTTGTTGATTCTCGCACTTGGATCGAGGAGCGAAGTGAAGGCGGTGCGCAGTGACGTTTGAAATTCTCATGTTGGCGATTGTTGGAGCCGGACTGACGTTCACGGCTATTGCTGCACTCCTGCGCATTGCTCGAGGGCCGACTATCCTCGACCGCATGATCGCTTCTGACGTGCTGCTCACCACGGTGATGCTCGCACTTGGAGCTGACATGGTGGCGCGAGGCCACATCGATTCGATCCCACTGATGGCAGCGATTGCCGCAACGGCTACGTTTGCGACCATCGTGGTTGCGCGATACGTGAAGCGGCGTGCAGAGCATCGTCTACCGCACGGCATGGGAGGCGATGGCAGTGATTGACACGGTGCTCGACGTAGCCGCACTCGTCTGTTTAGTGCTTGCTGGCCTGCTCTCCGCCGCTGCCGGGCTTGGATTGCTGCGTTTCACTGACGCACTGAGCCGATTGCACGCAGCCACGAAGCCGCAGATTTTTGGTCTCCTGCTCGTCATAACAGCGGTCGCGCTCGACCAGCGATCGTGGGGCGTGCTTCTCGCCCTGATGCCGGTGTTCGTGTTTCAGGCGATCACCGCTCCTGGCGCAGCACACATGGTTGGGCGTGCAGCGTACCGCACAGGCGAGCTCGACGACGATATATTGCTCGTCGACGAGCTCGGCCCGGCGATCACCCGTGCAGGGAAGCAATCGGGAGAAGACTAGGACCTCTTAGAGGTCTACAAGGTGCTTCGTGTACGCGGGAACCGTGAGGAAGGTGGGGAATGCCTGCCCCAGCGCGACCTCGGTAAACAGTTCGGCCGCATCGTCGTACCGGTCTCCTTCGAACCGCTCGAATCCCGCAATGGTTTCCGCGAGGATTCCGGCGACCCATTCCCTCGTGATACGTGTGCCACTGTCGGTTGACTGATCTTGGTGGATCCACTGCCAGATTTGTGAACGGCTGATCTCGGCGGTAGCGGCGTCCTCCATGAGGTTGTCTATTGCAGCAGCGCCAATGCCACGGATCCACGATTCGATGTAGCGAACGCCAATCGACACGTTCTCCCGTACGCCGGCCTCGGTGACCGCACGCCCGATGCGAACGTCGAGCAGCTGTTCGGCAGTGACATTGACATCGTCCCGTTGCCGATCCACCTGATTTGGGTGCTCGCCGAGTGTGGCGTCGAACACGGCCTGCGCAACCGGGATGAGATCAGGGTGAGCAACCCAGGTTCCGTCAAAACCATCGTTCGCCTCGCGCTGCTTGTCAGCGCGTACCTTCTCTTCTGCGCGCAGGGTGACCTCAGGGTCGCGACGGTTCGGAATGAACGCGCTCATACCGCCGATAGCGTGGGCTCCACGCTTGTGCGCTGTTTTCACGAGCAACTCGGTGTATGCCCGCATGAATGGCACCGACATGGTCACCTCGCTGCGATCGGGAAGCACAAACCGGGCGCCGCGGCCGCGATAGTACTTGATGATCGAGAAGATGTAATCCCAGCGTCCCGCATTGAGCCCAGCCATGTGATCTCTCAATACGTACAGGATCTCCTCCATCTCGAACGCCGCGGGAATCGTCTCAATGAGTACCGTTGCGCGGATCGTGCCATGATCGAGTCCAAGATACGACTCAGTGAAGGTGAAGACGTCATCCCAGAGTTTTGCTTCTTCGCTCGATTCGATCTTTGCGAGGTAGAAGTACGGTCCGTGACCGTTCTCGATGAGGCGCTTCGCGTTGTGGAAGACGTAGAGACCGAAGTCAACGAGGCTTCCCGAAGCTGCGCACGATTGCCCGTTCGAATCGGTAAACCGCATGTGCTTCTCAACCATGTGCCAACCGCGAGGGCGCATAACGATGGTGGGCGTGTGCTCCGCCGTGACTCGGTACTGCTTACCCTCTGGACTCGTGTACTCAAGCTGACCGCGAATCGCGTCATAGAGCGAGAGCTGGCCGCCGATGACGTTCTCCCAGGTCGGACTCGTAGCGTCCTCCTGGTCGGCGAGCCACACGCGTGCTCCCGAGTTCATCGCGTTGATCGTCATCTTCGGGTCAGTGGGCCCTGTGATTTCAACGCGGCGGTCTTCGAGTCCTGGGGCGGGCGGCGCGACCTTCCACGATGCGTCCTCGCGGATGTGCTTCGTGTCGTCACGGAACTTCGGATCGCGGCCATTGCCGATCTCGAAGCTGCGACGCTGGCGGTCTGCGAGGCGCTCATGGCGAGCGCGAGCGAACCGGTGGTGTAGCTCGAGAATGAACTGCAGCGCCTCTGGGGTGAGGATCTCGTCGCTCCGCTCGAGCGGGCGACCGTTAAGTTCGAGGACCGGCTCAATCGCTGGAGCTGCATACGAGTGTGTGCGCTCTGAAGCGGGTGTGGTGGTCTCGGAACGGGTTGCCGTTTCGGTGTTCATGGTATCGATTCCTGCCGTGAGGCCCTGAGTGGGTGATTGTTTGCTAGTTCTATTTTTAGGTCGGTCAAGACAGCGATGTGGAGAATCTCGAGTAGAAATATCTCACTTTTTCTACTTGCTGAAACAATTTGGGTCTGTCACGATGGTGCAATGACAAGTCACGTGTTGGAAGCTCAAGTGATCGATGACTCGGGCGACGGGGGAGACGCGCTGGTGCTCGGACGTCGAATCCGCGAGCGGCGAACCGAGCTCGGGATGAAACTCGAAACGCTCGCGGCCGCAGTCGGGCGTGCGCCCTCGCAGATCTCGGCGATTGAGAACGGCAAGCGTGAACCGAAGCTGCCACTCTTGCGCGCGCTTGCGACTGCACTGCAGTCGAGTGTGGATCAGCTCTTGGTTGACGAGGCGCCGAGTGAACGAGCTGCGCTAGAGATCGCCGTGGAGCGAGCTCAGCGCGGCACTGTATTCAGGTCACTCGGCCTTGCGCCGATCCGCGTATCGAAAACTGTGAACGATGAGACGCTCCAGGCCGTTATCGGACTGCACCAAGAAGTCGAGCGATTGCATCGCGAGCGAGCCGCCACCCCCGAGGAAGCTCGCAGGACGAATACTGAACTGCGTGCAGAGATGCGTGTCGCGGGAAATTACTTTGAGGATCTCGAGCGAGTCGCAAAAGATCTCCTCGACAGCGCAGGGTATTCGGGGGGACCCGTGCTGCAACAGACGATCGCACGAGTGTCTGAGAGGCTTGGGTTCTCACTGCACTATGTCTCAGACCTGCCGCACTCGACCCGCTCGGTAATTGACCGGCGCAACGGTCGAATCTATATGAGCGCGGGGCAGTCGTCCCGTGATGCGCGTGCACCCATTTTGCGCGCACTCGCGAGCCTCGTATGTGAGCACGAGGAACCGCGCAGCTACGCAGACTTCTTGCGGCAGCGGGTTGAAGCGAATTACCTCGCAGGTGCGGTGTTGCTCCCGGAACGCGCAGCGGTCGAGTCGCTCAAGAACGCGAAGCAGCGCCGTGAGATTTCGATGGAAGACTTGCGGGACGAGTTCGCGGTTTCATATGAAATGGCAGCGCACCGATTCACCAACCTTGCGACACAGTGGCTCGATTTGAATGTGCACTTTACCAAAGTGCATGAGTCCGGCACGCTCATTAAGGCGTACGAGAATGACGGGGTCCGATTCCCGTCTGACGCGCTCGGAAACCTTGAGGGCGCGACCGTGTGTCGAAACTGGACCGCACGTACGGTGTTCGCTCAGCCAGACCGGTTTAATCCTTGGTACCAGTACACAGATATGTCTTCCGGTGGTACGTATTGGTGCACCTCACGCATCGAGAAAGCGAAGGAGGGCATGTACTCCGTGAGTGTCGGGGTGCGGTTTGAAGATGTGCGGTGGTTCCGGGGTAGAGAAACAGACCATCGGACCAGGTCGTTCTGCCCGGATGAGACCTGCTGCAGGCGCGCTTCCGCTGAACTCACTCAGAAGTGGCAGGCTGCTGCATGGCCAGAGGCAGCAACCCCAACGAGCCTTCTCGCGGCGCTCCCAACTGGCACTTTTCCTGGCGTAGATTCGCACGAGGTGTATGAGTTTCTCGAGTCACATGAGTAGGCATATACCCTCCGCTGCAGACTGGTGACTCGAGACGCGCCGCGATCCTCTAGTTTTTCGTGAACGAACGTGCGCAGGAGGGCCTAGCTGCGGTAGCGTAGGGGGACGGTATTGGGGCGAAAATCCCCGCTGAGTACGGAAACGGGTGAGGCAGTGGCGAGCGAAAAGCGAGGTCATAACACCGAGGTGAAGGCGACGGAGCAGTTCCGTGATGACCTCAATGCAATGATCCGCGCAAACGTTACCGATCTTGGGGTCGATGAGCGCGATGCGGTCGAGGCGCTACCGTCTGGTGCTGCGCTCCTCGTCGTGCGTCGTGGACCCGACCTTGGAGCGCGTTTCTTGCTCGACCGCGACGTGACGGTCGCCGGTCGCCACCCTGCGGTCGATATTTTTCTCGACGATGTGACGGTTTCTCGAAAGCACGCAGAATTCCGACGCTCAGGAACAGCTTTTTCTGTGGTCGATCTGGGGTCGCTCAATGGCACCTACTCCGACGGTGAGCGGATCGAAGGCGAAGTTGCTCTTGAAGATGGAGTCGAGGTGCAAGTGGGGAAGTTTAGATTCACCTTTTTTGCTTCTCGGTTTGACCTTCCCGGTGCAAACTAATGGGGGCCGCTCCGCTTCGCGCGGTAAGCCCCGCGACGCACGGTCTGCTGAGTATTGGGCAGGTGCTTGCAAACCTCGAAGGCGAGTTTGCAGACTTGACGCCGTCGAAGCTTCGCTTCCTCGAGGATCAGGGGCTTGTCGAGCCTGAACGCACGAAATCCGGCTATCGTAAGTTTTCTCAGGAACATGTTGAGCGCATTCGTCTCATCCTTACCCTGCAGCGCGATCACTACCTCCCGCTGAAGAAGATTGGCGAGGTGCTTGAAGAACTCGATTCGGGGCGAGATCCCGTTATACCTGGGGCATCGAAGCGCAACGCATCGACGATTCTTTCCGCGAAACAGGTAATCTCGAGCGACGAACTGTGTCGTACCACCGGAGCGAACAAGCGCTTCCTTGGCGAGGCGATCGCTGCGGGTCTCTTGCCTGCCGCAGAGGTCTTTCCACTTGACGCCGTCGGGCAACTCGCGGCCCTTCTCAAGCTCGCACAGGCTGGTCTCACACCGAGGCATCTCCGGTCGCTCCGCATCGCGGCAGAGCGCGATGCGGAGCTCCTGGCTCACGCAATCTCGTCTCGCGGCGAAAAGAAGGGGTCGCCAAGCGCGGTGGATGGTTCACTCGAGCTTGTCGAGTACCTCGAAACGGTGCGCTCCGGCGTGTTGCGGCGAAAGTTTGGCACGCTGTAAAACGGCACTATTTGGCCCTTTTCTCACCTTCAACTTGAACCTTAAGGTCGAAGTTATGAAATCGGTGCCCACGGTCGTTGCACGGGGTACCCCACACAGATAGCGTTGATGGAGTTCAGGTCACGAGAAAGGGTCGACGATGGAGCATACGGAACCGCCAATTGATGGCACTGATGCTGTTGTCGATGCGTATCCGCTTTCAGCCGACCTGCTGTTCGACGACGGCCTCCCGCGCCCGAATGTTGACGGTGGTTTCAAGGGCGCTGTAGCTGCCCGTGCAGCGGGGATCAGCTATCGACAACTCGACTACTGGGCACGCACGGGTCTTGTAGAGCCCACTGTGCGTGAGGCAAGTGGATCTGGGTCACAGCGCCTCTACGGTTTTCGGGACATCCTCGTTTTGAAACTCGTGAAGCGGCTGCTCGACACTGGCATTTCGCTTCAGCAGATCCGAACAGCGGTGGGGCAACTGCATGCCGCTGGAGTACATGACCTCTCTCAAACCACGCTCATGAGCGATGGTGTGAGTGTGTATCTCTGCACGTCGAACGATGAGGTCATTGACCTGGTGAGTAGGGGCCAAGGGGTATTCGGTATTGCTGTCGGCAAGGTGCTGCGAGAGGTTGAAACCTCGCTTGTTGACCTCGACGATCATCGCGAGAAGCCAACCGCACACGCGCACACTGACGAACTTGCCGCCCGCCGTTCGAAGCGCAAGACTTCGTAGAACGGGGTTGTGTTCCCGCTCTTGAGTCGCTCCGCTCTTTAGTCTCTGGATTTCTTCATCGATCGAAGCACACGATCGAGCACGAGATCGAAGTTAGCGGCCATTTCCTGTGCGGGTTCGCCTGGCCAGAGGTGTACCGGCTTCGCCGCGCCCTGAGCCTGCTGCAACGCTGGTCGCTCTGGCAGCTGCGGGTTGAGTACGAGCGGGCCGAACATCTCGCGCAACTCTCGAACGCGAAACTGGTGCTCCACAGACTGAGCCTGGGTGCGGTTCACCAGGATCCCAAGCGGTTGCAGCCTTGGGCTGACCCCCCGACGGATCTCCTCAATCGCTCTCAGCGCGCGGTCTGTCGCGGCAACGGCAAACAGGCTTGGCTCAGTGACGATCATGACGCGGTCGCTCGCTGCCCACGCGGTACGCGTGAGCGCGTTCAGTGACGGAGCAGAATCCACTAGCACGAGATCGTAATCTGCCTCAACAATCGCGAGTGCCTCTTCGAGCTTCCAGATGTCTCGCGCTGAGGGGTGCGGGCCATCGAAGTTAATTGCGGAAGGGCTGCCCACCAGGAGATCGATCTTGCCGCCCTCATGGAACTCATTCCAGCCGCTCGGGGCGATTGCCTGACGAACCGTTCGCTCTTTCGGGCTCTCAAGAACGTCCGCGATATTCGCAAAACCCTCGGGATCAACGGCCAAGCCGGTTGATACGTCTGACTGGGGATCAAGGTCTACAACCAGCGTGCGAAGGCCGCGCGAAAACGCTGCTGACGCAAGCCCTAGCGTCACCGTCGTCTTGCCGACGCCACCCTTTAGTGAACTCACACTCAATACATGCACGGTTCGAGTTTAGTAGATGAAGCCTGATTGAGGCTTGGGTGAATGCGCAGCCGATAACATCAACGCATGGCTGTGCGCGAAATACGACTGTTTGGGGATCCGGTGCTTCGCACCGTGTGCGAAGAAATTACCGAAATTGACGCAGGGATCCACGCGATGGTCTCAGATCTGTGCGACACGGTCGATTTTGACGGACGCGCGGGCCTCGCCTCGACACAGATTGGATATACCCACCGCGCATTCAGTTTGAATATCGATGGTGTCATCGAATACGTGTTGAATCCCACACTCGTGAGCGTCAGCGGAGAACCCGAGGAGATGGGCGAGGGATGCCTTTCCGTGCCGGATCTGTGGTTTCCGGTGATGAGGTACCCTCGCGCGACGGTTCGCGGCGTGCTGCTCGACGGAAGCGAAGTGAGCATCTCCGGTGAGGGTCTGAAAGCTCAGGCTCTGCAACACGAGTGCGACCACCTCGACGGAAAGCTGTATATCTCGCGGCTCGACCGAGAAGCACGTGGGGAAGCCATGAGGCAGATCCGCACTTCTCGGTGGTTCTGAGTTAGGGGTGGGTTTGCACGTGTTCCGTCTGCGGGTTCTCCCCGTAGATGTTTGAGATTTCGCTCGCGAAGTCGCGCAGGATGTTGTCGCGCTTAATGCTCATCTTGGGTGTGAGATGCCCGTTTGCTTCGATGAACTCCGTCGGAAGAATCTCAAACTTGCGAATGGATTCCGCACGAGAAACGAACTTGTTCCCTTCATCGACTGCGCGTTGAACCTCCGCGATGACTTTGGGGTGTCGAACTGCCTCCTCGAGCGTCATCGTCGGGTCCTCGCCCTGGTTCTTCAACCATGCGGGGAGCATTTCGGGATCCAGCGTGATCAGCGCCGCAATGAATGGTTTCTGATCGCCGACGACGACAACCTGGCCGATGACGGTATTCGCACGAATTGGATCTTCAAGCGCAGCAGGGGCAACATTCTTACCGCCCGCTGTCACAATGATTTCCTTCTTGCGGCCGGTAATGGTGAGGTAGCCGTCTTCGTCGAGTGCACCGATGTCACCGGTCTTGAAGAAGCCGTCCTCGGTGAACACCGCAGCCGTTGCCTCCGGGTTCTTCCAATACTCCTTGAAAACGTCGATGCCCTTCACCTCGATCTCGCCGTCTTCCGCGATGCGTACGGTGTGGCCTGGGAGGGCCGGACCAACGGTGCCAATCTTGAATTTACCCGGAAGATTCACCGACACCGGTGCGGTCGTCTCGGTCAGCCCGTAGCCCTCAAGAATTTTGATTCCGAGACTGCGATAGAAATGACCGAGATAGCGGCTGAGCGGTGCGGATCCTGACACCGCGAACTTCACGCGGCCACCGAGCTTTTCACGCAGCTTCGAGTACACGAGAATATCGAAGATCTTGAACTTCATGCCGAGCATGAACGGAACCTTGCCGGCATCAAGCGCCTCGGAGTGCTCAACCGCAACCTTTGCAGCCGCCCGGAAGATCTTTCCTTTGCCCTCGGCCTCTGTGTTCTGCTCGGCAGAGTTGTAGACCTTCTCGAATACGCGGGGAACCGCGAGTAGAAACGACGGATGGAACGTTCCGAGCGCGGGGAGCAACTGCGTGGTGTCCGCCTGGTGACCAACGCGAACACCGGCGTGCACACTGAGCACGGAGATGAACCTCGCGAAGACGTGGGCGAGGGTGACAAAGAGCAGGGTCGAGCTCCCGGGTTCGCGCACCACCTCGGTGAGGGCAGCCGCGGAGTTGCGCGAGAGATCCACAAAATTCGAGTGCGTGAGTACGCACCCCTTGGGTCGACCGGTCGAACCTGAGGTGTAAATGAGCGTCGCGATGTCTGAACCCTGGGCGAGATTTCTGCGACGTTCAATTTCTGCGTCGTCGACCTGAGCGCCCGAAGCGCTCAACGTGTCGAGGGCATCTTCATCGAGTCGCCACACGAGATCAACCGCGGCGGCCTGGTCTTTGATCTCAGTGAATCGGTCAAACTGCGCGCTCGTTTCAACCATGAGTCCACGCGCCTCTGAGTCTTCGAGTATCCAGTGGAGTTGCATCGCCGACGACGTCTCGTACACCGGTACCATGATTGCGCCCGCGTAGAAGAGCGCGAAATCTACGAGTGTCCATTCATAACTTGTTTTGCACATGAACGCGATGTGGTCGCCCGGTTGCACACCCGCCGCAACAAAGCCCTTGGCGACGGCGATGACCTGCCTGCGGAACTCCGTCGCGCTGATGTCTCTCCAGCTACCATCTTCGGGAACTGCGAAGAGCGCGAGTTCGGGGCTTGCCTGAACGCGCTCTTCGAGGAGGTCTGTGATGTTATCTCCCGGAGCCTGGGGGACAATGATGGGGGTCTCGGACAAATTCACGGGAACTCCTTTGTTCGTGGCGGGACTGGAACGTTGCGAATGATTTTATGTCCAAAGCCTATCCCCATGCGGTTTCGGTTGTAGGTCTCCGCTATTCTGGGGAACGACGAAGGGAAAAATCAGGCCGTGCTCTACTGGTTCTTTAAACACCTGATCATCGGGCCGTTTCTGAAGACGGTGTACCGACCGTGGGTCGAGGGTGCCGAGAATATTCCCGCGAGCGGTCCCGTCATAATTGTCGGGAACCACCTATCTGTTATCGATTCGTTTTTTATGCCGCTCATGGTGGATCGGCGTGTGTACTTTCTTGCGAAGAGTGACTACTTCACAGGGAAAGGGCTGAAGGGCTGGCTCGTCAAAACCTTTATGCTTGCGGTCGGCCAACTTCCCATCGACCGTTCGGGTGGCAAGGCCTCCGAAGCTTCATTGAATACGGGGTTAAGCGTTCTCGATCGCGGTGACGTGCTCGGCATATACCCGGAGGGGACTCGCAGCCCGGATGCGAGGCTCTACCGAGGCCGCACTGGTGTTGCAAGACTCGTGCTCGAATCCGGTGCGACAGTCGTACCCATCGTGATGATTGATACCGAGAAGGCGATGCCAATCGGTGTGAAGTTTCCGAGGATCCGTCGAATCGGCACGGTGATCGGAAAGCCTCTCGACTTCACTCGATTTGAGGGGTTGAGTGCGGATAGGTTTGTGCTCCGAAGCGTCACTGACGAAATCATGCTCGAGATCCAGAAACTGAGCGACCAAGAGTACGTCGATGTCTACGCATCAAGCGTCAGGCGGACGTAGGCGTTCTCCGTCGCCGACTGCGTGCGCCTCCGACATTTCCGTTCGCTTCGGGCGTCTGCCGGGTGTTAAGTGTATGTCACCGGAGTTCGGTACGCTTAAGGAGTGCCGCCAATTGGGGCGGCACTGCGAGAGTTATACAGGATGGCCATGAATGCAGTGAGCAAGCAGACCCAATCGGCGCAGCAGATCTTCGAGCAGCTCGACACGTATCGTTCGCTCGAGGCAAAACAGCAGCCGAGTTGGCCTGACGCTCTCGCAGTTGAAGCCGCAAGGCAAGAGCTTTCGACCCAGCCTCCCCTCGTGTTTGCGGGCGAAGCGGATCAGCTTCGCGAGCGACTCGCTGCTGCTGCGCGCGGTGAGGCGTTTGTGCTGCAGGGGGGCGATTGCGCCGAGACGTTCGAGGCCGCGACCGCTGACAAGATTCGCGACCGCGTAAAAACCCTGCTGCAGATGGCGGTCGTGCTCACCTATGGCGCATCGATGCCAGTGATCAAGGTGGGGCGCATGGCGGGTCAGTTCGCAAAACCACGCTCGAGTGATCATGAGACTCGCGAGGGCGTTACCCTCCCGGCATACCGCGGCGACCTCGTGAATGGCTACGAGTTCACTGAGGCATCACGAACTCCAGATCCCAACAGGCTGGTGCAGGCGTACCACGTCTCGGCCTCGACGCTGAACCTCATTCGGGCGTTCACGCAGGGTGGATTTGCTGATCTCAGGCAGGTTCATTCATGGAACCAGGGCTTTGTCTCGAATCCTGCAAACCGCAGGTACGAAGCGTTGGCCGGCGAAATTGATCGCGCGCTTCGGTTCATGGAGGCGTGTGGAGTAGATCACACCGCACTCACGCAAACAGAGTTTTACGTGAGCCACGAGGCCCTCTTGCTCGATTACGAGCGGCCGCTTACGCGTATCGACTCCCGCACGGGCAATCTCTACGACACATCGGCTCACATGTTGTGGATCGGGGAACGAACACGAGACATCGACGGAGCGCACGTTGACTATCTTTCGAAGGTTCGCAACCCGATCGGCGTGAAGCTTGGGCCGACAGCGACTGTCGATGATGCCCTGCGACTCATTGACAAACTGGACCCTGAGCGGGAGCCGGGCCGACTGACGTTCATCACTCGGATGGGAGCAGGCAAGATCCGCGACGTGCTGCCCGGATTGCTCACGGGGGTTCGTGATGCAGGGGCTCGGCCGCTCTGGGTGACTGATCCGATGCACGGCAACGGCATTACTACCGCGACCGGCTACAAGACTCGCCGCTTCGATGACGTCATGGACGAATTGCTCGGCTTCTTCGAATCACACCGTGAGGTCGGAACGATCCCTGGTGGAATTCACGTCGAGGTCACGGGCGACGATGTGACAGAGGTTCTCGGCGGGGCAGAGAACATCGATGAAGAGGCGCTTGCGACTCGCTATGAGTCAGTGGTCGATCCGCGCTTGAATCACAGGCAGTCGCTCGAACTCGCGTTCCAGGTTGCTGAAGAGCTCAAACGGGCCTAGTGAAAGCTAGAGTGAGACCTGCGCGGTCACGCGCACGTCTGAGCCCTTGGGTACCCGCTCGCCGGCCGCTGGTCTCGTTCCGCTCGCTTCGGCAAACTCTCTCAGGCGATCGGGAACAAGCGTTGTCGGGTTAAACCCCTCGGCGCTCAGCCTGTCCATCGCTTCCTGTAGCCCCATACCGGATACGTCAGGAATCTCGAAGAGTTCGGGCCCGAGCGAAAGCTGCAGGCCGACAGCATCGCCCGGCCTCACGGGATCAGTCGAGGGAAGCACAGCGATGACATCCCCGATTGGAATCTCATCATTATGGGCTTGAGTATTCAGAGACCCGTCTACAGCGAGCTCCTTCTCCGCGAGTGTTCTCGTTGCCTCATCCTCGCTCATTCCGAACACACTCGGAATCTGACCCGCAGAAACGACCAGATTTATCGTTCCCTGCTCGGGGAAGGTGTCTCCGAGCTGCGCATCTGACTCGTCGAGCGCCGCAAGCACAGTGTTTGCCTCAGTGTCAGAGAATCGTGTGTCAACGATTTCACCAAACTGGAACCTTGAATCGGTGATGACTTGCTTCGCTTCCTCAACCGAGAGTCCAACAATCGTGGGCACGTCGAGGATCTCAGGACCAGTTGACTCGCAGAGCGTAGCCGTCGTGTTTCGATCCACCCGGCTGCCCGGCACCGGGGCGACATCTGCGGCGAGACCAGCGTCTACCGTGAGACTCGAACACTCGGCCGTTTCTACGAGGAGATCGAGACGTTCGAGTTCAGCCGTCGCTGATTCCATGGTGAGGCCCGAGATTTCAGGAATCGTGACTTTAGAACCGGGGCCCTGGCCAAACCAATACCCAAGCCCGGCAGCCCCGAGCATGAGGAGAACGAGCACTCCCGCGATCCACCGACCTCGCCTTGCGCGCCTGGTGCCGCCGGACTGAGCGCGCTCCACCCGCGATGCGGGTTGCGATGCCCCGGTGTTCTCACCGCCAGAAGGTAGAGCGGTGTCCGCCGCAGGGAGATCACGTGCGATGCTCGCGCTCTGCAGTGGATCGAGCACAGCGGTGGAGGGGGTGAGGTGCGTTGTCGCGACGTTATCGAACTCGTCTCCAAGCACCGTCGTTTGGGTGAGTGGATCCTCTTCCTCATCACCGTCCCGTGGAAACAGTGACGCGATCGCTGCATATGGATCGTCGCGGATCGGCTCGAGATGAGCGAGTGCTTCGCTCGCATCGACTGGTCTGAGTGCAGCGTCCCGCCTCGTGAGCCACAGAACGAACTCATCGACCGAGGGCGTTGAGACTTGACTGTGCTCAGATGGTGCAGGGACATCCGAGTGTGCGTGCTGGTATGCGATCTGCATCGGCCCTTCGCCGGTGAAGGGCTGAGTGCCCGTGAGCATCTCGTAGAGCATGATGCCGAATGCGTAGAGATCGCTCCGCTCATCTGCGACGCCGCGCGTAACGAGCTCGGGGGAGAGGTAGGCGATCGTTCCGAGCAGAGCTTGACCGGTCGTGGTGTTTGCGCTCACCGCACGGGCGAGTCCGAAGTCTCCGATCTTGATGCGGCCGTCATCGACAAGCAACACATTCTCTGGCTTGAGATCACGATGCACAATTCCCGCGTGGTGAGCTGCAGCGAGGCCCCCCAAGACTGCCTCGCTGATTTCGAGCGCCTGATCGAGCGTGAGCCGTTTCTGCTTCTTGAGCAGTTGGCGAAGCGTGATGTTCGGGAGGTACTCCATCACGAGATAGGTGCGACCGAGATCGTGTCCCTGATCGAACACATTGACGAGGTTTGCGTGCGCAAGGCGGGCAGCGCTTCTTGCCTCGCGATCAAACCGCCTGGTGAAATTCTCATCCTCTGCGAGGTGATCGTGCATCACCTTTACGGCAACCTTACGTTCAAGGCGCAGGTCGGTCGCGAGGTACACCATAGCCATGCCGCCGCGCGCAATGCGAGAGCGGATCACGTACCGCTCGTTCAGCGTACGCCCGAGCAGCGGGTCGGTGGGTGCAGAGGTCACGCGCAAAGCCTACGGAATGACGCGTGCAAATCTACTGATCCGCGCCGTGAAGCGCGAAAGTGACCTGAACGGGCGCTGCTTCGCATTGCGACGAATTGCACGACCTGGCATTGTTGAAGATGTGGAAGAGAACCCCGCAATCGAGTATCTGACCGTTCCCGAGCTCGTTGAGCTGTTTGGGAGTTCAGTGGGCAAAGTGCATCGCCTGCTTGAAGACCACTACCTTGCCGCCGTAAAGATCGACGGCGTTGTCAAAGTGCCGACAGAGTTTGTGCAGAACGGCGACGTGATTCCATCGCTTCGGGGAACGCTGCTTGCGCTCCTTGACTGCGGATTCTCGGAGGAAGAAGCGGTGCATTGGCTGCTCCATGAGAATGACGAACTCGGTGAACGTCCCATCGCGGTGCTCCGAGACGGCCGCAAGAGCGCCGTGCGCCGTGCGACGCAGAGCCTCGCGTTCTAAGTCTCGCGTTCTAAGCCGTCTCGCGTTCTAAGTCGTCTCGCGTTCTAAACTCCTATGCGCTTCGCCTGGCCGCACGCTCAGCGAGCCTGGTGAGTTTCTCCACGGCTGCCGAATCAAGGTCAGCGCCGTCGATTGCGTCGCGGGCACGCTCAATGTTGCGGCCGATCATCTGCTCGACCTGCTTTTCGGCACCGCTCTCTCGAATTGTGCGCTGCAGCATCTCGATCTGAGACTCGTCGAGCTCGGTTCCGAGCATGTCGTCGAAAATTCGTCGCTGCGTCGCGGGTAACTGTTCTCGAGTGAGTGTGACGAGCACGGTGCGTTTGCCTTCGACAAGGTCATCGCCGCTCGGCTTTCCCGTGACCTCGGCGTTTCCAAACACTCCGAGCAAGTCGTCTCGAAGCTGGAACGCGACACCGACGGGGAGCCCGAACCCCGAAAGTGCTTGTTCTTGGGCCTCTGAGGCCCCTGCGAGTGAGGCGCCGATGAGCAGCGGAGCCTCAACGCTGTATTTCGCGGACTTGTAGACGAGCACGCGAGTTGATCGATCGAGTTGCTCGGAGTGCTCCGCAAATCCGGCACGCTGTTCCTCGAGCACGTCGAGGTACTGGCCGAGTGCGACCTCACTGCGCATGCGGTTGAAATGGTCCCTCGCTGCCCGGGCCGCCGTTCGGTCAGGTACAGCGTCGCACGCATTCGACATGGCCTCGTCGGCCCAGGACTGAAGCAGGTCTCCGACGAGGATCGCGCTTGAGACGCCGAAGTGCGCGGCGTGTCCTCGCAGCCCGGTGTCGCGGTGCAATTGCTCGAAATTACGATGTACCGCGGGCCGGCCGCGACGTGTGTCCGACCGGTCAATGATGTCGTCGTGGATCAGCGCCGCGGCATGAAAGAGTTCGAGTGCGCATGCTGCTTCAAGCAGCGCAGCGAACTCATCATCAATTGGCCCGAGAATGTCAAGTGGAGCGACTGCGCGATATCCGTGTACCGCAAAGAGCGCGCGAAAGCGCTTGCCTCCGGTGAGGAATCTCAGCGCCTCATCAATAAGCGGCAGAGAATCCGCGCCGAGAGCCTCGAGTGCATCGCGATGGTCGGCGATGATGTTGTCTAGGCGCTCCTGTATAAGCCCTGCGAGTCTTGTCGTTTCATCCACCCGACTAGCCTATCCGCGGGCGCCGAAGTAAACTGGTCTGACAACGACAATTACACGCGGAGGGCATCATGGCGCTGTCAGAACACGAACAGCGGCTGCTCGATGAGATGGAGCGCAGGCTCTACCAGAGCGAGGCCGATCTGTTGCCTGCCGCTTCTGGTCAACCCCGTCGATTTAATTACCGTTCGCTTGTTCTCGGAACGCTACTCGGGCTCGTCGGCATCGGCCTCCTCATTGGCGGCGCGGCGATCCAACAGCTCTGGCTGGGGCTGATCGGTTTCATTGCGATGCTCGGCGGCGTGCTTGTCATGTTCTCGAAGCGAACTGAAATCGAGGGGTTTGAAGACCCGACTTCACCCGGGAAGCGGCCGTCTGGTTCACAAAAGGAATCGCTGAGCGAGCGAATGGAACGTCGCTGGGACGAACGCATGGGTGACGGGCGCTAGCGCTCCACTTCGCTCCACAAAAAGACCGTAGCTTTTGCTGCGGTCTTTTTTTATGCGTAATTGTGAGCGCACGATCGGCCTCGCTCGCAGGAATTGTTGTCGCATTGTAAAAAGAGCTCCACTTTCCTCCCCGAGTGTTTTCAGTAGAAAAGTGCTGTTGATTCTGCAAAAATTCCGACTTAGCGCCAAAAGTGGAGCAAAGTGGAGTACCTTGGAGTGAATGCGATTGACGAGGAGAGGAGGGCCGCATGTTTCTCGGCACCTTCACGCCTCGTCTCGACGAGAAGGGCAGACTCATCCTTCCCTCAAAATTTCGCAATGAACTTGCCGATGGACTTGTCATGACGCGGGGTCAAGAACGCTGCCTCTATGTCTTCAGCGAGCGGGAGTTCGAATCGATGCACGAGCGCATTCGGCAGGCGCCTGTGACCTCGAAACAGGCACGCGATTACCTTCGCGTGTTCCTTTCGGGCGCCCACCCCGAGACTCCCGATAAGCAGAGCCGGGTGACCGTACCCCAGGGATTGCGCGAGTACGCCGGGCTTGAACGAGACGTCGCCGTCATTGGTGCCGGATCTCGCGCTGAGATCTGGGACGCAGAAGCGTGGGAGAAGTACTTGGCCGAACAGGAATCAGCATTCTCCGAGATCCAGGAGGAGGTGATTCCCGGCATGTTCTAGCCGGGAGTATTCATGAGTGATTTCACCTCACGCGACGCAGCTCAGCTGCACACCTCGGTCATGCTTGATCGCTGCATCGAATTGCTTGCGCCCGTCTTGGAGCGCCGAAACGCTGTAATCATTGACGCGACACTCGGCATGGGTGGGCACACCGAGGCAATGCTTGCGCGGTATCCGGGCCTCACTGTCATAGGGCTCGACAGGGACACCGAGGCGCTTGCGCTGGCCGGTGTCAGGCTCTCACGGTTCGGGGATCGATTCATACCTGTCCACGCGGTGTACGACGAGATTGATCGGGCCCTTGAATTGGCAGGAGTAGCTGCCCTCGATGGTGCACTGTTCGATCTCGGCGTCTCGTCGCTCCAGCTGGATGAGGCGGACCGCGGTTTCGCATACGCGCAAGACGCACCGCTCGACATGCGAATGGATCAGACCACCGGGCGCACCGCTGCGGAGATTCTCCAAGAAGAGCCAGAAGGCCGACTTCGCGAGCTTTTTGAGCGCTACGGTGACGAGCCACTCGCCGGGCGATATGCGCGGGCAATCATCGCCGCACGCGAGGAGGCCCCGATAGTCAGGAGCTCCAGGCTCGTAGACATTCTCCAGGCGGCGACGCCCGCAGCGATGCTCAGCAAGCGACACCCCGCGAAGCGCGTCTTCCAGGCCCTGCGCATCGAGGTGAATGGGGAGCTTCTGGCGCTTGAGCGGGCGATTCCCGCAGCGATCGATCGGCTGAGCGTCGGCGGTCGCATTGTGGTGATGTCGTACCAGTCGCTCGAGGACCGTATCGTCAAGCGGATCCTCCAGACGCGTAGTCGATCCACCGCGCCACAGGGACTCCCCGTCGAACTGCCAGAACACCGCGCAGAGCTTCGTCTGCTCGTGCGCGGCGCTGAACAGGCAAGCGAAGCGGAGCGCGAGGCAAACCCGCGCGCTATTCCAGTAAGGCTCCGTGCCGCCGAACGAATGAGGGAGACACAGTGAACGCGACTGTACCCATTGAGCGGGGCGATCTCCGGCTGACCCGCAATGCCCTCCCCGTCGAAACACCCGGGAGAACCCGTGACAGGCACCTTGCGCCCGTTACCGCGCCCGCGACGAAGCCACGCAAGAGTCCAGTCCTCGGAGCGATTATTGCTGTCGGGGTCATTCTCGGAATCTTCGCGGCACAGCTTTCGTTGAGCATTGCGGTCTCGGAAGGGGCGTACGAGAGTAACGCACTGGAGATCGAGCAGCGAGACCTGCTTCGCGTCGAACGTGTGCTCTCGCAGAATCTCGATAAGCTGGCCTCCCCGCAGAACCTGGCAGAAAACGCGACCGCTCTCGGCATGGTGCAGAACGTTGCGCCCGCGACGATCCGCTTGAGCGACGGCAAGATCCAAGGATCTTTGGAATCTGCAACCAAGGAGGCAGGCAAGAACCTGGTTCCGAACTCGCAGCTCGATGCTTTGCCAATCGTCGACGCTCAAGGCCTGCTCACTCCTCGCGACACGGAGGAAGCTCCCAAGATAGACGTTGAAGCAGCCGTACGATGGGAAGGTAAATTGCCCGCTCCCGAGACGCACTAATCGCGGGCCGCGCAAAGGAGAGAGCTGAAGTGTTGTGGCACACCCTGCGCGGGGCGAGAGGACGAAACATCGTCTTCTTCGTCATTGTGCTTATCGCTGCGGCGGCGTTCGCGATCCGCCTGATTGACGTTCAGGTAGTGAACGCGGCAACGCTCAAAGCAGCGTCGAAAGACAAGCGCGCGGTTCCCATTACGATTTCGAGCGTGCGCGGTGACATTGTCGACCGTAACGGCGAGATTCTTGCCACGACGGACGAACGATTCGACGTGCAGCTGTCACCGAAGAATGCGCAGTTAAACGGGGCAAAGTTCACGCGTGCCGATACTGAACGTGGAGTCGGTACGGTGACGGTCACGACGGAAGAAGCCTACGCAGAAATCGGCGAAATCACTGGTCAAACGGGCGACGAGATCAAGAAAATAGTCGACGATGCGCTTGAGATCAACAAGAAGTCCGATTTCGCCTATGTGAAACGAGGCGTTGACCTCACGCAATTGCAGCAACTCAAGCGACTGCAGATTCCCTGGCTTACGTTTGAGAGCCAGCACGAACGTGTGTACCCGAATGGGGCCGTCGGAGGGAACATCGTCGGGTTTGCAGGTGAAGACGAGGGCACCGGAGCGGGCGTTGAGCTCTCGCAAAATGAGTGCCTCACCGGTGTCGACGGCGCCGAGACGTATGAGCGCGGAGCAGACGGTGTGCAGTTGCCTGGCAGCGTCGTACAGACGAAGCAGGTCAAGAATGGCGGCACGATCCACCTCACCATCGACCGGGATCTGCAGTGGCAAACGCAACAGGTGATTAACCAGAAAGTGCAGGAGGTCGGAGCCGAATACGGGTATCTCGTGGTCATGGACGCGAAGACTGGCGAATTGCTCGCCGTTGCCGAAGACGGATCGGTAGACCCGAACGACCCTGGAGCGTCTGACAGCTCAAGGTGGAGCGCACGGTCGTTTACCTGGCCGTATGAGCCAGGGTCAACGTTCAAGGCTATTACCGCCGCAGCGCTCGTAGAAGAGGGGAAAGCGGCCCCGAGCACGACCGTCTCGACCCCATACAGTTGGCAGCCCGAGGGCGGGGTGTCGTTTAGCGACTCGTTCCAACACCCCACGATGGACTGGACGCTCACGGGCATTCTCGTGCACTCATCAAATGTTGGTATCTCAATGCTTGGATCGAGACTTAGCGCCGAAGAGCGCCACGACTACCTCACGAAGTTTGGCATCGGTCAACCCACGAATGCGGGCATGCCGCTCGAAGACGCGGGGCTCCTCCACGCTGCGGAGAACTGGGACGCGCAGACCAGCTATGTGACCATGTTCGGGCAGGGGCTCTCATCGACGATTGTGCAGACCGCAGGCGTGTACCAGACCTTCGCAAACAAGGGAGTGCGCGTTCCTCCGACTATCGTGAAGAGCTGTGTGAGCGAGGACGGGGCAGAGACTGCGCCGGATCATGGCGAGAGCGTACGCGTGGTGTCTGAGTCGACCGCCGCAACGATGCTCGACATGCTCGAAACGAGTGCGGGAGAGGGGTACTTGAACGAGTACAGCACGATTCCGGGTTACCGTATCAGCGGCAAGACAGGCACGGCGGAACAGTCTGACGGCGCTGGTGGGTACCGCGGAGACTACGTGTACAGCTTCGCGGGTATCCTGCCCGTTGACGATCCGCAGTATGTGATTGTCGCGTCCATCGGGTTCCCATCGTCTGGCAGCGGGGGACAGGCGGCGGTCAGCGCATTCCATGACGCCGCTGAGGCCACAATTCGTACGTTCCATCTCCCACCCTCCAGTGGGAGCTACGTCAGTCTCCCCACAGGCGACGAGCTCTGAGCGGCGAGTAGGATGGGTACACGTGACCATCAGCAACGGTGATCTAACGATCAGACCTCAACACACCACAGCGATTCCGCTCGGACAGCTTGCCCGCGACTTCGGATTCGTTCTTTCGTCGGGCGCCGAAGACGTGCTCATCACTGGGGTGACAATCAACTCGCGCGACGTGCGACCGGGCGATCTCTACGTGGGCATGCCTGGCGCGAAGCATCACGGCGCAACGTTCGCCGCAGACGCACTGGCACGAGGCGCGACCGCGCTATTGACTGACGACGCTGGGCAGGACATCGTGAATGCGGCCGGTGTGCAGTCACTGCCGGTCGCGGTGACTCCCGGGCACCCCCGTGCGATCCTTGGCGCGGTTTCTGCCGAAGTGTATGGCACCGACGACCTCTCAGCGAAAGTCTTCGGGGTCACCGGCACGAATGGCAAGACGAGCGTTGTCTATCTCATCGCCCAGCTCCTTCAGGCGGCGGGAGTCGCCCCGGGCCTGAGCTCCACAGCCGAGCGCCGCATCGGCGACGAGGTCATCGTGAGCGATTTGACGAGTCCTGAATCGTCAGAGCTGCACGGGCTCCTCGCACGCATGGTCGAGCGTGGGGTTGAGGGAGTCGCGCTCGAGGTTTCTGCACAGGCCGTGGATCGCCACCGAATCGATGGCGTTCACTTTGATGTCGTCGCCTTTAACAATCTCTCTCAGGATCACCTCGAAGAGTATGGCGACATGGAGCAGTATTTTGCTGCGAAGGCTGCGCTCTTCACCCCTGAGCACGCTGCGCGTGGGGTGGTTGTTGTCGACAGCCCATATGGTCAGAGGCTTGCTCGGGAGGCAAAGATCCCTGTGGTGACGCTTGCAACTGAGTATGGGCAGAGCGCCGATTGGCACCTTGCGGTGACCAGGCAGGATCTCGACGGAGTCTCGTTCGTGCTGCAGGGGCCCGGAGGCCAGTTCCGCGGACGCGTGCCGGTGTTCGGAAGGTTCATGGCAGAGAATGCCGCGCTCGCGCTCATCATGCTCCACGAAGCAGGTATCTCCATCGAGCAGGTCGCACTCGGTCTCGATCGCGGTCTCATTCCCGTCCATATTCCGGGCCGACTCGAGGAGATCACGGAGGGCGGCGAGGGCCCCAGGTTCTACGTCGACTACGGCCACACGCCGGGTTCGTTCACTGCGATGCTCGACGCACTCGGTGAGGTCGTCGACGGTAACATCATCTTCATGTTTGGGGCAGATGGAGATCGCGACACCACGAAGCGTGAAGAGATGGGGCGGATCGCGGCACAGGGTTCCGACACGCTCATCGTGTGCGATTACCATCCTCGCTCAGAACCCCCAGAGCAGATTCGCGCGCAGTTGCTTGCCGGTGCGCGGTCAGCGGGCCACGCACGGGTCTATGAGGAGGCTGATCCGCGTTCCGCGATCCGCCTCGCAATTTCGCTCGCGTCACCCGGCGACGTCATCGTGTACGCGGGACCAGGACACGAAGATTACCAAGAAGTCGCAGGGGAGTTTCTCCCGTATTCGGCGCGGGATGAGGTACGTATTGCGCTTCGCGAGGCAGGATTACTTGCGTGATTGAGATCACTTTTTCAGAGATCGCCGCTGCGGTTGAGGGCCGACTTGTGCTTGCCCAGGGCGACTCGAGCGATGCAATTGCTCGGGGCGTGGCGCAGACTGATTCGCGCGAAGTGCGCGAGGGCGACATCTTTTTCGCGAGACGGGGTGAAGGAACCGATGGTCACCTATTCGCAGGAAACGCGGTGCGCGCGGGGGCCGCACTTCTCGTGGTTGAACGCGAACTGAGCGCTGAGGATCTCGGTGGCAGCGCCACTGTGTCGCAGATCGTCGTCAAGGACTCCACGGAGGCGCTCGGCCTGCTCGCGCAGTCGTCGATCGGGTCGCTCCGCGCTGCAGGTCGCCTCACGATCGTGGGAATTACCGGATCCAACGGCAAGACAACCACGAAGAACCTCGCTGCGAGCATGGCCGAACTTCGTGGTGAGACCGTCGCGAGTGAGAAGTCATTCAATAATGAAGTGGGTGGCCCGCTCACAATGCTGCGCGCGACGCCTGACACTGAGACCCTCATCGTCGAGATGGGAGCGAGTGCGGAGGGCGAGATCTCGCGGCTGACATCACTCGCGAAACCCCACATCGGAGTGGTGCTATCGGTCGGACTCGCGCACGCTGGCGAGTTTGGTGGCATCGAGGCAACATTCCGCACGAAGAGCGAGATGGTGAAGAGCCTCGACCCCACGGGTGTCGCGGTATTGAATCGCGATGATCCGCGCGTCGCACAGATGGCAGCGCTCACCAAGGCTCGCGTTCTGTGGTTTGGGCAGCATCCGGAAGCAGATGTGCGAGCGAGCGATATTGCTTCGAGCGGTGCTGGCACCTCTTTCACACTGCACACATCTGACGAGTCGATGCCCGTGTTCTTCCGGGTACTCGGAGAGCACCACGTCATGAACGCACTCGCTGCGGCCGCTATCGGTGTGACGCTCGGGCTCTCGCTCGGAGACGTGGTGCGGGTGCTTGAAGGAGCCTCACTCGCCGCTCCGGGGCGTATGCAGGTACTCGGTGGACGCGACGGCGTCACGATCATTAACGATGCCTACAACGCGAGTCCAGACTCGATGAGTGCGGCGCTTCGCACGCTGGCACAGATTCGCAAACCTCACGGGCGAACCGTCGCCGTGCTCGGCGCCATGAGCGAACTCGGCGAGTACTCAGTCGAAGAACACATTCGCATCGCACTCCAAGCGGTGCGATTGCGGATCAGTGAGCTCGTCGTCGTGGGCAAAGAAGCACGGCACCTGCACATCAGCGCGATTAACGAGGGATCGTGGGACGGTGAGAGCGTGTTCTTCGAGTCGCTCGACGAGGCATATGATTATTTGCTTCGGACGCTTCGGCCCGATGACACCGTGCTCGTGAAATCTTCAAACGCTGCTGGGCTCCAGGCCCTCGGCGACAGGTTGGGGGAGGCCTACGCATGATCGCCATGCTCATTGCTGCGGGATTCTCGCTGCTGTATTCACTCCTCCTGACCCCGGTCTTCATCCGCGCGTTTAACCGCCTGAAATGGGGGCAACCCATTCGCGTAGATGGCCCCAAGGAACACGAGGTGAAACGCGGTACGCCCACGATGGGTGGCCTCATTTTCATCTCAGGGTCGGTGCTCGCATACTTTGTTGGCAAGCTCATCATGGGAGAATCCCCATCGCCCTCTGCACTGCTCGTTATCCTCATGGCGGTAGGTGCGGGATTCGTCGGGTTCATCGATGACTTCATGAAGACCAGGCAGCAGCAGTCGGCGGGGCTTGGCGGCTGGGCGAAGATCTCTGGCCAGGTCCTGATCGCGATCGCGTTTGCGCTCTTGGGCCTGCAATTTGCAAATGAGCAGGGCCTGACCCCGGTCTCAACGCATATCTCGCTGTTCCGAGACCTGCCGATCGACTTCATGGCGCTCGGTGTCATTGCCGGCACGATTCTGTTCATCCTGTGGGTGATGGTCATCGTCACGGCCACAACGAACGCGGTGAACGTTACGGACGGGCTTGACGGACTCGCTGCTGGATCAGCGATCTTCGCGTTTGGTGCCTACCTCATCATCGGGTTCTGGCAGTCAGCGCAGAGCTGCGCGTACGACCCAGGTGAGGCCGGTTGCTACTCGGTTCGAGACCCAATGGATCTTGCGGTGATCGCTGCAGCGTTTCTTGGCGGTGTCGCGGGCTTCCTCTGGTGGAATACGAACCCGGCTCACGTATTCATGGGCGACACCGGGTCGATGGGAATCGGGGGTGCGATTGCGGCCCTTGCGATCCTCACGCGGACCGAGTTCCTCCTCGTGCTCATTGGCGGACTCTTCCTGCTTGAGACTGGATCAGTGATCCTGCAACGCGTGTACTTCAAGATCACGAAGGGCAAACGGATCTTTCGTATGAGCCCGGTGCACCACCACTTCGAGCTCAAGGGCTGGGCCGAGGTGACGATCGTCGTGCGATTCTGGATTATTGCGGGACTCTTCGCAATCGTTGGCATTGGGGCCTTCTACGCGGAATGGGTGCTGCAGCAGTGACTGGGGTGGAGGAGAGGCTTTCCGCGCTCACCAGTTGGCATCATGATTGGTCTGGGCTTCGGGTGGCTGTGCTGGGTCTCGGGGCCACCGGGTTCTCGGTCGCCGACACGCTGGTCGAACTCGGAGCTCGGGTACGCGTTGTGTATGGCAAGTCAGACGAGGATCGCGAACGGCTGCTCGATGTCATCGGGTCGGAGCGCGCACTTGCAGAGACCGACGAGGCGCAGATTGCTGAGCTTCAAGCGTTTGCGCCTGAGCTCGTCATCGTGTCGCCCGGGTACTCGTCGAAACATCCGGTACTTGCCTGGGCCGAGTCGGAACATGTGGCGGTGTGGGGAGACATCGAACTCGGATGGCGATTGCGCGACAAGACCGACCGCGTCGCAGATTGGATCTGCATCACCGGCACTAACGGCAAGACGACGACCACGCAGCTCACGGCACACATGCTGCTTGCGGGCGGGCTTCGCGCGGTTCCCGCCGGAAATATCGGAACTCCACTGCTCGATGCGCTCCGCGATCCGTTGGGATACGACGCGATCGTACTCGAACTCTCGAGCTTTCAACTCGAGCGCGTGCATTCGATGTCACCGCACGCGAGCGTGTGTCTGAACTTTGCAGACGATCACCTCGACTGGCACGGCGGTCAGGCGGGGTACTGGACCGCAAAGGCCAACGTGTACGAGCGGACACAGGTCGCGTGTGTGTACAACCGCGCTGACGCGGAAACGTTGCGAATGGTCGAGCAAGCGGAAGTTGTCGAGGGCGCTCGAGCGGTGAGTTTTGGACTCGATACTCCTCCCGTAAGCGGCCTCGGTGTGGTCGAGGGCATTCTTGTCGACCGCGGCTTTCATGAGGATCGGCGGGCCTCGGCGCTTGAAATCGCGACCGTCGACGAACTCGCGGAGCGTGGTCTCGCCGCACCCCACATGGTGCAAAACATACTCGCCGCAAGCGCTCTTGCGCGGGCTTGCGGGGTGACTCCCGCCGACATCGCACGCGCGACCTTGAACTTTGTGCCTGATGCGCACCGAGCCCAGCAGCTCGGCGAGTGGCGCGGTGTGCGGTGGATCGATGACTCGAAAGCCACCAACGTACACGCCGCGAACGCGTCACTTCAGGCCCACCGCAGCGTGGTGTGGGTGCTTGGAGGGCTACTCAAAGGGGTGGATATCTCGGGTCTCGTCGCGAATCACGTGGTGAGGCTCCGCGGCGCGGTGGTCATCGGGGCGGATCGAAGTGAGGTGCTCGCCACGCTTGCCGAGCACGCGCCTGAGGTGCCCGTCATCGAAGTGCTGGCTGAGCGAGGCATCGAGGTGATGCGTGAGGCAGTGAGGGCCGCTTCCGCGATCGCAGTCGAGGGCGATACCGTATTGCTCTCGCCAGCAACGGCTTCCATGGATCAGTTCGAGAGTTACGCAGATCGTGGTGACGCATTTCAAGCGGCGTATCGTGAACTTCGCGAGAGCGAGGAGTAACGCGTGGCGAGACGGGGGGAGGCCGGCGCGGGTGATGCGAAACAGCCCGGTATGGTCGCGAGCGCCAGGATTAGCCTCGGTCAAAGCCTGAAAGCGGGAGGTGACAAGACCGTTGCCCTGCTCTGGGGGATCACGCTGCTCCTCACTGGCATCGGGCTCATCATGGTGCTTTCGGCGTCGTCGATCACCTCGTACACCCAGGATCAGGGTTTCCTCGGCGTGTTCTGGCGTCAAATGATCTTTGCGGTGATCGGACTTCCGCTCATGATCTTCGCAGCAACCCGAAGTCTCGACTTCTGGAAGCGTTGGGCTTGGACGTTCTTTACGGCGGGGCTTCTCCTGCAGATGCTGGTGTTCTCGCCGCTCGGCTTCGAGGTCGGCGGAAACCGAAACTGGATTCAGATCGGCTCATTCGGCGCCCAGCCGTCTGAGGGGCTGAAGCTCGCGCTTATCGTGTGGGTTGGAACGGTGCTGCTCAAGAAAGAACCGCTGCTTGGGAAGATGTCGCACGAGCTCATCCCGGTCATCGTGCCAGGTGCGCTCCTCGCGCTCGGGCTCGTGCTGCTCGGGCGAGACCTCGGCACGACGATGGTCATGGCGGCCATTGTCATCGGGTCCATGTTCTTCGGCGGAGTCAGTTGGAAGTCACTGTCGCTCATCGTCGTCGGCGGACTCCTGGCGATCGCGTTCTTCGTGGTCACGAGCGAGAACCGTATGCAGCGCCTCTTCGGCCACGCGAGCGGCAACGAGGACTACACCGGGCTCGGGTGGCAACCGCAGCACGGCGTATGGGCGCTTGCGAGCGGTGGCCTCTTCGGTGTCGGCCTCGGTGGATCCAAGGCGAAGTGGAACTGGCTGCCCGCAGCAGATAACGACTACATCTTCGCAATCATTGGCGAAGAGCTTGGGTTCATCGGGGCGATGCTCGTTGTCGCGCTGTTCATCGTGCTCGCGATTGTGATGCTGCGCGTCATTTCTCGCGCCCGCGATCGCTTCGGTCGCGCGGTGGTGGGCGGAGCCCTCGTGTGGATCGTGGGCCAGGCATTCCTGAACATCGGAGTGGTCATCAGGCTCTTCCCCGTGCTCGGTGTTCCCCTTCCGCTTATCAGCGCGGGCGGCACCGCGTTGATTTCGTGTTTGATCGCCATGGGCGTCGTGATCTCGGTCGCCCGCGACGCTGGTGACTATCAAGATGAACTTGCCAGCCAGGGCCACGTGGGACGATAGAGGTCATGACAACGTACCTGCTCGCCGGCGGTGGCACTGCCGGCCACGTGAACCCGCTGCTCGCACTTGCCGACTACATCAGGCTTCGCGAAGCTGATGCGCAGATCGTGGTGCTGGGCACAGCAGAAGGGCTCGAGGCGCGCCTCGTACCCGAACGCGGATATGAGCTGCAGACGATCGAGCGACTCCCGTTTCCGAGAAAGCCAGGGATGTATGCGCTGAAGTTTCCGTTCAAGTATCAGCGGGCGATTCGCCGCGTACGTGCGCTCATCAGGGAACGCGGCGTAGACGTTGTGGTGGGGTTTGGCGGGTATGCGTCAGCGCCCGCGTATCAGGCGGCCGCTCGCGAGCGGGTACCGTATGTGATCCACGAGGCAAACGCGAAGCCCGGAATGGCGAACAAGCTCGGAGCGAGATCCACCCCCTACGTCGCCGTAACGTTCGAAAGCACGCCGATTCGAGGGGCTCGAGCCACCGGGATGCCGCTGCGCCCCGAGATCGAGTCGCTCGACCTCGCAGGGCTGCGCGGGAGCGCTCGCGAGCACTTCGGCCTTGACGCGGAACGCCGGGTGTTGCTCGTGACGGGTGGATCGCTCGGTGCGCGAGCAATCAATCGCGGAATCTCTGGGGCAGCGCAGGCCATCATTGACTCAGGTGCGCAGGTGCTGCACGTGTGGGGTGGGCTCACCGAGATCGAGGATCCTGGGATTCCTGGTTATCACGTGATCGAATACTGTGACCGCATGGACCTCGCGTTCGCAGCTTGCGACCTCGCGGTCTCCAGGGCCGGATCAACGACCGTGAGTGAGCTTTCGGGGCTCGGGATACCCTCGGTATTTGTGCCGCTCGGTCACGGCAACGGGGAGCAGCGGGCGAATGCGAGTGACGTTGTGCGTGCCGGGGGAGCATTGCTCGTTGACGACGCTGAACTCACACTCGAATGGGTGCGGGACACACTGTTGCCACTCCTGCACGATCCCGAGCGCCTGAGTGAAATGTCAGCGCGTGCGCGCAGGGCGGGGTCACTCGACGGCACCTCGCGACTGTTCGACCTCGTGCTTGAAGCGCGCCAGGCGGCGCAGTAAGGTGTCGCGCCTCACGCTTCGCATCACCCCACGCCCCTGGCTCATGCTCGCAATCATGGTGCTCGGTCAGGCCGCGACGACCGTCGTCGTGGCGACCCCCGCCTTCCTCATTCCCTACCTGCACCAGTACGAGGGCATGAGCCTGGCAAGCGCAGGATTGCTGGCAGGGGCGCCTCACTTGGGTCTCGTGCTCTCGCTCATCGCCTGGGGAGCTGCGGCTGATCGCTTCGGCGAGCGGAACGTGCTCATCATTGGCCTCGCGCTCACCGTGCTCGCGGTCGCCGGGTCGATGTTTGCGCACGGCTTCATGATGCTCGGCGCTGCGCTCGTGGTGAGCGGCGCCATGTCGGCGTGCATCAATAACGCGAGTGGACGGCTCATCGCGGGGTGGTTCCCGGCGGAGCGCCGCGGGCTCGCGATGGGGATTCGGCAAACGTGTCAGCCGATAGGTATGGCCATTGCAGCACTCGCTGTTCCCACGCTCGCGATCCACTACGGAATCGTGGGCGCCCTCGCGTTCGGCGGCGTCTTGACCCTCGTTTCGCTCATCTGCTGCGCCATCGCGGTGGTGGATCCGGAACTGCCCCCGCGCGCCGCTGCCGCACTCGGGAGCAACCCGTATCGGGAGTCGTGGACCCTGGTGCGAATCCACGCGGTATCGGTGTTGCTCGTAGTGCCGCAGTTCGTGCTTTCGACGTTTGGGCTCGTGTGGTTCACGGTTGATTTTGGATGGAGCGCGCTCGCGGCTGGCGCACTCGTTGCGAGCGCGCAGTTGCTCGGCGCCGGGGGCAGGATCGTCGCGGGCGTATGGAGCGACAAGGTTGCATCGAGGCTGCGGCCACTCAGGCAAGTTGCCATAGCAGGCATCGTGGTGCTGCTCGTAGCCGCTGCGTTCGGCTGGGCGGAGTGGGCGATCCCAGCAGCAATCGTGTTCGTCGTTGCGAGTTGCGTGAGCGTTGCTGACAACGGGCTCGCATTCACGGCCGTTGCGGAGATCGCGGGCCCGCAGTGGGCCGGCCGTGCGCTCGGCACGCAAAACACCGGGCAGTTTCTTGCATCGGCGATCGTACCGTCGCTCGTGGGCGGGCTTATCGGCTTCGTCGGTATCCCCGCGGCGCTCGCACTGGTCGCACTCACCCCCGCCATTGCCGTGCCGCTCATTCCGAGCGAGCTCGATGCGCAGCGCACCGCGACGCGCCAGGGGCGGAGCGCGGGGAACCAGCCGACTTCGTCGCCCGCGCGGTAGTCTTGACGGGCACAAGGTGAGGAGAAACGCCGCATGATTTACCCCGATCTCGAGATGGAGATTCCGAACGACCTCGGGAGGGTGCATTTCGTGGGTATCGGCGGTGCCGGCATGAGCGCGATCGCGCACATGATGCACGTAAATGGGGTTCGGGTATCGGGTTCTGACCGCGCAGCGAACTACAGCACCGACGCACTTGAGACGCTGGGTGTGCGGGTGTGGATCGGTCATGAGGCCTCGCATGCCTCCGAAGCCGACACGCTCGTCATTACCGGCGCGCTCTCGCCCGATAATCCTGAGTACCGCTTCGCAGTGGAGCGCGGAATCCCCGTGCTCCATCGGTCTCAGGCGCTCGCCTGGCTTGCGCGCGAGAAGAGTCTCGTGGCGGTCGCTGGTGCGCACGGAAAGACCACCTCAACGGGCATGATCGTGACGGGCCTGCTCGGCCTGGGACTCGACCCATCGTTCGCGAACGGGAGCGTCATTTCCTCGCTCGGCGTCGCCTCGGCACACGGATCGGACGACCTGTTCGTCATCGAGGCCGACGAGAGCGACAAGTCATTTCTCATCTATGACACCGCAGTGGCGCTCATCACGAATGTGGACCCAGAGCACCTCGATTTTTATGGATCGCGAGAGCACTTCATGCGGGCATTCATCGAGTTCGCACGAAACTCGCGTGAACTGCTGGTCATTTCTGCGGATGATGCGGGAGCTCAGGAGGTGCTTGCAGCGCTTGAGAGTGAACCAGCGGGGCCTCGCGTTCGAACATTCGGGTACGCGGCGGACGCGGATGTGCGCATCGTCTCGATTGACACGACCGGTCCTGCGATCCTTGAGGTCGAGATCGCTGGCGAGATCTACCGGGAGACCCTTCGTGTATTCGGAGCGTACAACGCGGTGAACGCTGCGGGAGCGCTCGCGGTGCTCGTAGGCCTCGGACTCGATCCGGCGGCATCGCTTCGGGCCATTGCCGAGTTCGAGGGAACGCAGCGCAGGTTCGAGTTTCATGGGGCGCCCGGTGGTGTTCGTGTCTACGATGACTACGCCCACCATCCCACCGAGGTGCGTGCGCTCCTCGAGTCGGCCCGATCTGTGGCGGGTGACGGAAAACTCATCGTCGTGCACCAGCCGCACCTGTACAGCCGCACGAGAACCTTTTTCAAGGAGTTTGCCGAGGCGTTCGAGCGCGGTGCGGATCGTACGATCGTGCTTGAGATCGATCGGGTTCGCGAGGCGCCCGATCCATCGACCACCGGTGCGATCGTCACCGATGCGTTCGTCGACCGCACGCGAGGTGAGTACATCGACGACTGGGAGCGAGCAGTCGAACGGGTTAGGTCGCTCGCTGCGCCCGGTGACCTCGTACTCGTCGTGGGCGCCGGATCCGTGTACAAGATCGTCCCGCAACTGTTGAGCGCGCTCGATGAGCACCCGGGTGACTCGTGAGACGACCGGGAGGGTTTGAACGGCGGCCGTTCTCGACTTCGGATGTGCCGGAAGTGCCGGAAGTTGCTGACCTGACGGATGTGCCGGAGATCGCTGATCTGCAGGAGGCGGCTGACGTGCCGGAGGCCGATTCGCCGGTGGGTCTTGCGCCCGCAGAGCTCGGAGACCCTGCGGCCGAGAGTGTTCCGGCTACCAAATCCCGGAAGTTGCCGTCGTTCAAGTCGAGGTCGCTGGATCCGATACAGGCCGCAGAGCGACGTGTGCGCGCGGCAGAACGACAGCAGAAGAAACGTATCCGGCGCGAGACCAGGCGCTTCACCCAAGCAATCCGCCACGCAAGGCGACGCGTGCTCGTCTCAGTGGGTGCGGTACTGCTCCTCGTGGTATTTGTCCTCGTCGGAGCGTTTACGCCGCTGATGTCGGTGCGCACGGTGCAAGTCGAGGGTGCGGGGGCTGTGAATGCGGACGAGGTGACTGCGGCGCTGCAGCACTTTGAGGGAGTTCCTCTGGCACTCGTCGACGAGAACGAGGTGCTTCGAGCGCTCGAGGGGTTCCCGCTCATCCAGCGCTTTGGAGTTGAACGGGTTCCACCGCACACACTTCTTGTGCGTATCGAAGAACGAGTGCCCGCAATTGCTCTCGAAGACGATGGTGTGTTTCAGCAGTATGACGCTGCGGGAGTGCTGGTCGCAGAGACCTCAGAAAAGCCCGCAGGAGTGCCTCTCGGAGAGGGGAGCCTGCGCACGACATCGTCGCCAGCGTTCCATGCGGCGTCAACAATCGTCCGAGACATGCCAGCAGAACTTCGCGGCCAACTCGTCTCTGCCAAGGCGACCTCCAATCAAGACGTCACCTTTGTGCTTGAGAGCGGTATCGAGGTGTTCTGGGGAAGTGCGGACGAGACTCGGCGGAAGGCGCTGCTATTGCAAACCATGCTTCAGGCACTCGAGGGGCGCGCGGTAAGCCACATTGATGTCTCATCGACGTCTGCACCGATTTTCAAGTAGGGGAACACTGATTGCGTCGCAACTTTGAGTTTGTGATCGGCTCGGGCGGCGTGTCGGACTCGTCTCGCATGGATCCAGCCCTAGCGTTATTTCGAAACGTATACGCTAATACTAACTTTGAAGTTCAACTAAAACTTTAGGGTTGAGGGGACTAGGTGCCATGAACCAGAACTACCTCGCGGTGATCAAGGTCGTGGGTGTCGGCGGTGGCGGCGTGAACGCCGTGAACCGCATGATCGAGCTCGGCCTTCGCGGAGTCGAATTCATCGCGGTGAACACCGA
>JBEBUJ010000019.1:0-37948 GCA_040393365.1 Leucobacter denitrificans | reverse complement strand
TTTGTGGAGGTGAAGAAGCCAAACAATCGGGGCGGAATGGTTATGGAAAGCACGCGCATGAACCGTGGGCGTTTCCCCAATCGCAAGTTCCGCCGATTCATCAACATCACGCAGTTGATGATCTTCTCCAACAACATGGAGTACGACGCGGAAGGGGGCATCACACCTATCCAGGGCGTCTTCTACTGCACGGGCGCGCGCGGCGACACGAAGTTCTCGACCTTCCGTGAGGACAATCCAGCAGGGTCAGCCGAGGCACCTTTTCACGCCACGTTCCCCTACGCAAAGGTCGACGACGACGTCGAGCGACAGATCTTGGATGACTACAACGTTCAAGTCATTCGCACCACCCCTGAGTACGCCACGAATCTGAAAGAGAACACGCCAACAAACCGGGGGCTAACTTCGATGGTGTCACCGGAGCGGCTGCTGTTCCTCATCAAGTACGGGATCGCCTACGTGCGAATCGACCGTGAGGTTGACGGAAAGATCGAATCCACCGATCAAAAGCACATCATGCGCTACCAACAGTTGTTCGCATCCTTGGCGGTACGTCATCGACTGGACGAGGGGGTAACTTCTGGGGTCATCTGGCATACGCAGGGTAGTGGGAAGACCGCGTTGTCCTACTACTTGAACAATGTGCTGACCGACTATTACGCGGCGCATAACAAAGTGGCGAAGTTCTACTTCATCGTTGACCGCCTCGACCTTCTGGAGCAGGCATCGCAAGAGTTCGAGGCGCGCGGCTTGGAGGTGAAGACCGCGAACTCACGTGCGGAATTGATGGAGCAGTTCCGCACGAATCAATCACTTGAGGGCGACTCTGGACGGCGCGAAGTAACCGTGGTGAACATCCAACGGTTCGACGAGGACAAAACCAAGATCGATGCATCCGCCTATGCGACGAACCTGCAGCGAGTGTTCATCATCGATGAGGCGCACCGAGGCTACAACCCGAAAGGTAGTTTCCTGGCAAACATGCTCGAATCTGACCCCAACTCGGTCAAGATCGCGCTCACTGGCACGCCTCTACTCAAAGATGAGCGTGCATCCTGGAAAGTCTTCGGCGACTACCTGCACACCTACTACTACGACAAGTCAATCCAAGACGGCTACACCCTCAAGATCATCCGCGAGGACATCGAGACCGCCTACCGGGACAAGCTCTCTGAGATCTACGACAGTCTGGACCATCTGGTGCTCAAGAAAGAGGTCAGCAAGAAGGAAATTGTCGAACACGAGCACTACGTCAAAGAACTGCTCCGTTACGTCATCACCGACTTCAAGCGCTTCCGCACGATCAACGGTGACGACAGCCTTGGCGGCATGGTGATCTGTGAGACTAGCCAACAAGCTCGTAACCTCGCCGCGTATTTCGATGAAATCCGGGCTGAACTCAACGCGACGAGCAGCAATCCGTCGAAGCTACGTGCTGGACTGATCCTGTTTGACAGCGATGACAAGGACACCCAAAAGCAGATCATCAAAGACTTCAAGAAGAACTACACCGTAGACATCCTGATCGTCTTCAACATGCTTCTCACCGGGTTCGACGCACCCCGACTCAAACGTCTGTACCTCGGTCGAAAACTCAAAGACCACAACCTGCTCCAAGCACTGACGCGCGTCAACCGCCCCTACAAAGACCATAAGTACGGGTACGTAGTGGACTTCGCAGACATCAAGCAGAAATTTGACGAAACCAACGCGGCCTACCTCAAGGAACTCAACAAGTTCAACGACCCAGAAGAAACGGGAGAGGACGGGCGCGCCGCGATTGAACAAGTAATTGAGGATCCCGCCGCGCTCGTCGCTCAAGTACGCGAGGCCAGGAACGTCCTCTTCACCTATGATCTCGATAACGCTGAAGAATTCAGCCGCCAAATCGCTGGGATCGACGAGAAAGAGAGACTCGTTGAACTCCGGAAGGCCTTGCAGTCAATCCGGGAAGGCATGAACCTCGCGCGCACCTTCGGCGACGATGACCTCAAGGCCGCGATGGAGCGAATGAACATCGAGAAGCTCCCTTCCCTGCTCTCCGAAGTTGAGAACGCCATCGGTATCCTCAACCAAAAAGAAGCGTTCATTAGCACCGATGAAACCCGACGGGTCATCAACGAGGCGATGCTCGACATTGAGTTCAAGTTCCGGCTGAAGAACGAAGAGGAACTGAACATCCTCGCCGGCGCAGGCGACAAGTTCCACGCGAAGTGGAGGCGCGCGATCCGCGAGTTCACAGCGAACATTGACCAAGAAGACCCCGAGTTCATTACCCTCCGTGACGCCTTCATGCATCGGTTCAAAGAGCGTGGCTTCGTCATCGACTCGATGAGCGCCTTCGACGAGGAAGACCGTGCCCTCGACCAGGTCATGGATCGTCTCATCGAGATCAAGCGACGTAACGCTGCCTTGCAACGTCGGTACAACGGCGACCCGAAGTTTGTGCGCGTTCACAAACGAATTCGGGAGGAAGGCGATCAACGCCGAAAGTCTGGGCAGCCACCGATGGGGTTTGAATATGACGAGGAGCTCGTCGAGTTCCTTACTGTCGTGAAGAACGAGATTGACTACAAGATCTACGAACGAGCCGACATTCTGCGAACGGATGGGTACTTCTCCCAGGTCGTGATGCAGACTCTGGCTTTAGGGCTAGCAGAACTCAACCTCAACGGTACCCGAGCCGACAAGACCTTCATGCAAGAACGCATCACCCGCCAATACCGCGACCAGTACACCGGCGCGCACGCGATTGCATGATGAAAGGATCAAACTTCGTGAGCCAAGACATCAAGCGCGACACCGCTGAACTCATCGACGCCCTCAAAGCGACCTGCCAAACGTACGGTCTGGGCAACGATGGCAATGAGTACAAGATCATCACTCAGGTGTTCTTGTACAAGTTCCTCAATGACAAGTTCGGCTACGAAATCAAGAAGCTCAGCCCCGCGCTTGCCGATGCTGAACAGTGGGAAGTTGCCTATGCGCAAATGAGCGAGGACGACCGGCTCGACCTACTTGATTTGCTCTCCCCTGATGTGCCACGGCTGAAGCCTGCACACCTCATTGCAAACCTATGGAACCAGCAAGCCAAGGGCGAATTCGACGCGATCTTCGACGCGATCATGCTGGACATCGCGAACGACAACATCGAAATCTTCTCGACCCAAACCACTGAACGCACCAAGATCCCCCTGTTTGAGCGGCTCACCATCTACGTCACCGATGATGCCCAACGTGCGGCGTTCGCCAGAGCGCTTATCGATAAGCTGGTGAACTTCTCCTTCGAGGAGTCCTTCAAAGAGCACTACGACTTCTTCGCCGCAGTGTTTGAATACCTGATCAAGGACTACAACACCTCCGGAGGAGGCAAGTATGCCGAGTACTACACTCCGCACGCCATCGCCACCATCATGGCCAGGCTGCTCGTTGGAGATGAACACGACCTATACAACGTCGAGTGCTACGACCCGTCTGCCGGAACCGGAACGCTCCTCATGGCGCTCAGCCACGCAATCGGTGAAGACCGATGCACGATCTTCGCCCAGGACATCTCCCAGCGCAGCAACAAGATGCTCAAACTTAACCTCATCCTCAACTCGTTGGTCTCGTCACTGGATCACGCGGTTCAGGGTGACACGCTCACCCAGCCGTATCACAAGAGCGATGACGGAGCCGAGCTTCGACAGTTCGACTATGTGGTGTCGAACCCACCCTTCAAAATGGATTTCTCGGACACCCAAGAGAGACTGTCCGCGATGCCTGAACGATTCTGGGGTGGAGTGCCGAAGGTTCCCGCGAAGAATAAGGACAAGATGGCGATCTATCCGCTGTTTATTCAGCACGTCATCAACTCCCTCAAATCGGAGGGCAAAGGGGCAATCGTCGTACCCACAGGTTTCCTGACCGCCAAAACCGGCGTCGAGAAGAACGTGCTACACCGCCTGATCGACGACCGCATCGTCTATGGTGCAGTCAGCATGCCATCGAACGTGTTTGCCAACACCGGCACCAACGTCTCCGTACTGTTCTTCGACAAATCGCGTGACAGTGACTACGTCACCTTGATTGATGCATCCAAACTCGGTGAACTCTACAAAGAAGGCAGCATCCAAAAGCGTCGCCTCCGTGCAGAGGAGATCGATCAGATCGTCGAGACATTTACCAAACAAGAAGCGGTGGACGACTTCTCCGTAACCGTCAGCTACGACGACATCAAAGAAAAGAACTACTCCCTCGCGGCAGGACAGTACTTCGACGTAAAGATCGAGTATGTCGACCTGACCCCTGAAGAGTTCCAAACCCAAATGGCCGAATACCAAGCCACGCTCCAAGACCTCTTCACCAAGAGTGCGAGCCTGCAAGACGAAATCATGACTCAACTCGGCACGGTGAGCTATGAGTGAGTTCAAGCGACACCGCCTTGCAGATCTCTATGAAATCAGCTCTGGGATCTCAACTACGAAGGATCAAGCTGGCCACGGCGCTCCCTTCGTAGCCTTCAAAGACATCTACAACAACTACTTCATCCCAGAGCGCCTAACTGAACTTATGGACACTACTCCTGAGCAACAGGAGAAGTTCTCGGTTCGGGAAGGCGACGTTTTTCTGACACGAACCAGCGAGACTCTCGACGAACTCGCAATGAGTAGCGTCGCCCTCCAAGACCATCCAAACGCAACATTCAGTGGCTTCGCCAAGCGACTACGTCCGCGCGATCCGTCAAACCCAGATCCACGGTTCATGGGCTTCTTTCTGCGCAGCGAGTACTTCAGAAGAATCATCAACAGCGTCACGACGATGACAACCCGAGCAAGCTTCAACGAAGCAATCTTCTCGCATGTCGAAGTTGATCTACCTGATCCCAACTCTCAAGTTCAGATCGGCGACTTGCTGTACTCAATCGAACAACAGATCGAACTGAACAATCAGGTAAACGACAATTTACAGGCCATGTTACAGACGCTCTACGGGTACTGGTTCTTGCAGTTCAACTTCCCAGACGAGAACGGGCGACCATACCGTGAGTATGGCGGACGAATGGTATGGAATGACCAGCTCAAGCGCGAGATCCCTGAAGGCTGGCGAGTCGCGTCGCTCGTCTCCAACCCGTTGTGCGCGCCGCTCAAGCCTGGTGTCGCACCGTTCTCTGAGAAGACTTATCTGGCAACCGCCGACGTTGTGGGCACAACAATCAAGGACGGAAGCCGAATCCGGTACGAGACGCGGGAGGGGCGGGCGAACATGGAGCCTGTCCTGCACTCGGTCTGGTTCGCAAAGATGAAAGGTAGTGTCAAGCATCTGTTCTTGAACGAGGCCTGTGCATCGTTGATAAGCGAGACCATCCTCTCTACCGGATTCGTTGGCTTGAAGTGTGAGCCCGCGGCATTCGAATACATCGCATCGTTCATAGCCAGCGAACAGTTTGAACCGCTCAAAGATCTGCATGCGCACGGCGCGACGCAGCAGGCAGTCAACAACACTGACCTTGAGAACATACTTTTGCCCATACCTGACGCTGAGACGCTGAGACGCTTCAGCCAGTTGGCATCATCGACGCTCAGCCGCTTCAATGCCAGCATCGTTGAGAACAAGCGATTGCAAGAGCTGCGGGACTGGCTACTGCCGATGCTGATCAACGGTCAGGCGACGGTGGCCAGCTCAGATAAATTATCTTATGCCTGATCATTCGTGGCGATCTGGTCATCGATACTGCTAAGTATGCGCGCAATCCCATCCTGAACATCCCGGCTTGGCGCGGGTCTGATGCAGATCGCGGCACAGCTTCCGCATGCGATGACCCCTGCGCTGCAGGCCTTAGAGGTGCTGACGTGATCGGCGAGTCGATCACGAAGGTTGGTTACGCGGACGAACGCTCCTGGGGTCGGACAGAATTAGGTACAGATAGGGCGGACCTGTCACTAAAAATGTTCGTGCAGACTTCAGCGGTCAGGCGTAGCCTGGAGGGGTGTTCCCGACCCAGTCGTGGCGCTCATCGCGACGCCTCGCCAGGCGTGGGGCACGCGGAGGGCACGAGGTGATTCGCAGGGCTGTTGAGCCGCAGGATCTCGCGCCTCTTAGTGAAAATTGGGACTTCTAGACCAGATCTAGAGTTCAACCCGAAGGATTTAATGGGGAGGCACGGATCCGCAAGAAATTGCAGATCCGTGCCTCTTCCGTGCTTTGCCCGCAAACTCGCACATCAAGATTGCTAGAAGGGGAGTAACAAGGCCCGCCGGGTTGTCGCCCGTATGAGAGGGAGGGCCTACCCCTTCGGAGCGACGGCGACGACCCTCTCGAGCATTGCCTCGGCCTGATCGCCGAGCGTCGCGCGAAGCGTGAGCATGCCGCCCGACAGCGATGCGGAGTCGAAGCCATGCTGCACGAGCACGCGGTGCGCGATGGCCGACCGTACCCCTGAAGCGCAGGTGACGCGCACGGGCCGACCAGCGGCGACCTCGCGCACCTCGTCGATGCGGTCGCGCAGCTCAGTGTGGGGGATATGCATCGCCCCCGGGATCGCGCCGGTGGCAACCTCCGCGGCGGTTCGCACATCCAGGATCAGGGCCTCGTCGCGGACACGATCGAGGTCTCGGGCATCCCAAAGCACAAGAGTGCCGTCGAGCGCATTTGCACCGAGCATCCCGGCAAGGTTGATCGCATCTTTTGCTTGACCGTACGGCGGTGAGTACGACAGGTCGAGATCGATCAGATCCGCGATGTGTAACCCTGTGCGGATCGCGACACCCAGCACATCGATGCGCTTATCGACGCCATCGCGGCCGGTCGCCTGGGCACCGAGAATCCTGCCATCGTTGGCGTCGATGTGGATGTTCATGTGCAGCTGCTCGGCGCCAGGAAAATAGCCCGCGTGCTGGTTCGGGTGCAGGTGCAGGGTGCGGTGGTCGAGGCCCGCTGCGACGAGCGCGGCGCGGTTCGCCCCAGTCATCGCGGCCGTCAACTCACCGACACGCACGATCGCGGTGCCGAGCGGCTGGGGGATCGGTCGGGCCTTCTCCGGGCGCACAATGTGATCGGCGACCAGGCGCCCGGCCCGGTTTGCTGGGCCCGCCAGCGCGACGGGGCGGCGCGTCCCGGTCACCGGATCGGTGCTTACTGTGGCATCGCCCACTGCCCAAACTTGCGGCAACGAGGTGCGCCCGTGCTCGTCGACCACGATAGCGCCACGCTCGCAGGTGATGCCGGCATGTTCGAAGACCTCGGTGTCTGGCCTCACCCCGACCGAGAGTACGACGAGGTCGGCGTCGACACGCGTGCCGTCGGAGAGTACGACTGTGTCGGCACCTGAGCCCGCGTCTATCCTTTCGGCGGCGACGCCTGTGCGCACGTCGATGCCGAGACGGCGCAGCTCCTCAGTCACTGGCCAGGCCTGCTCGTCATCCAGTGGTGGCAGAACGTGCGTAGCGAGTTCGACAAGCGTCGTCTGCAGTCCCTGTTGGGCGAGTGCCTCGGTCGCCTCCACGCCGATGAATCCTGCGCCGAGGACCACAGCCCGCGAGTCACCACTCTCGACGCGTTCGCGGAGCTTGATTGCGTCCTCAACCGTGCGCAGCGTGTGGACGCGGGGTGACTCGAGTCCGGGGATCGGCGGGCGGGCCGCGGTCGCCCCCGGTGAGAGCACGAGCGCGTCGTAGTCGATCCGCTGCTCGCCCTCTGGAGTGCGCACGACAACCTCCTGCGCCTCCGCGTCGAGCCCGATGACATCGTGACGGGTGCGCACGTCGAGGTCGAGCGCTGCCCGCAGCCGCTCGGGGGTCTGTACGAGCAGCGCGTCGCGGTCGGTGATCTCGCCGCCGACATAGTATGGCAGCCCGCAGTTCGCAAACGAGACGTGATCACCGCGCTCGAGCACGATGATCTCTGCCTGCTCGTCCAGGCGGCGGGCGCGGGCCGCGCAGCTCATGCCGCCTGCCACCCCGCCGACGACTACGATTCTCATCGCGCGCCTCCGCTCTTGCCGTTCTGCTTAGCGAAGGTGTCCCAGGTGATCTCTGTCGTAGTCATACGTTCACCATAATACCCCCGGGGGTATATCAGCAAGCCGTCGGCAGGCCCTCCGTGTTCACGCGAACCATTTGTCGCACTAGGCGGTCACCTATCCACCCTGCGGCGAGCGGGCCCAGCAATTGCCCCGTGGCACAGGCAAGAAAGCGTGGGGGAGCTTAGAAGATGAGGAGTACAGCGATCAGTGATGAGCTCGCGCCAAGATTCTCGGCGTACGGAGCCCCAACGGGAAGAGCACCGCCTGTGCTGACCAGTAGGTGAACACCAGGACGCCAGGCGAATCTGCGCCGAGCTGGTCCTTCATCCGTACGATAGGCGGAGCTTGCCGGTTAGCGGGGGCCGAGCGGGCTTATCCCGCAGACCCTGACCAGTAGTGCGGTTTCACCGTGAGATGGCACGTCGACGAGATCGATGGCATGCGGTCCGTGAAGCACGTCCCATTCCGAGATCTTCACTTCTCGCCACTGCCCTCGGTGAGGAAGAAGTTGAATCCCCTGATCTGCGGATAAGAGGTGTTCGATCTGCGCAGTTCCAGAGATCACAGCGATGCCGGCATCGAGCACGGGAGTGCCGAGAGCGTCTCGAGCGACTTGCAACTGATCATCGATCAGCTGCTTCGCGGGTGCCTCGTCGCAGACGATCGCCACAATGACACTCCGGTGCCTGGGATAATCGACAGTCGCGGCTTCGGCAGGTGCAAGCGTGTCAGAAATATAGAGTCGAGAATTCTTCGTCAAGTCTTGATCCTTATGATCCGTGCGCGAGCTCGGCGGTTCGTCCGATGGTCGCCGCGTATTGTTCCAGGTCGAACGTCGAGTCCGTCGTCCGATCACCGATGCGGGCGAGCGGTCGCTGCCCTGTCACAGCCGCTATCGCTACGACGAGTTCGTCGGGTTCCGGTGAATCGGGGAGTGGAAGATTCACCGTCTGAAAGTACGATCGCGTTCCGCTTTTGGTCTTGTGGCCGGTGGGAACCGTGAGCATGCGGCCCGGAAGGGTGCGCAGATCGGCAAAGCTCACGTAAGCGGTGCCTCGCAGTCTCTTTCTCATGATGGGCCCGAAATAGGCGTTGTGGATCATCGCGGCCGCGTGCTCCAGTTCTCCATCCACTCCTACGGCGGCGGCCTTGCCGTATCCGTGTATCGCGTCGGGTTCGGGCACGAGCTCGAGCAGATAGTCGGTGAGCAGCATCGCTAGGCCCGGGTTCACCCTTCCGAGCGTGGGGGTGAGGTCGCTGCCGGGAGCCTCGGTGAGCCAGGGGTTCTTCATGACTGCGGCGACGGCGATCTTCGTGAGCGGTGTGACAGAGAGGCCGGCCTCCTCGGAGATCGTCTCAGATGTCGAGAACACCTTGCGTGCCCCTAGCATCTCGGTCATGCTCATCCTTTCAAATGTTCCGGACTGCGATTCTGGTGGTGTACTGCGGTGATGGCCGCCGGTCGAACTGTCTCCTTCGGAGGGAGGATCCGTCCTTGCGGCTTTGCGGCTTGTGCCTTAGGCTACTTCATGTACCATACAACACACATCATGGTAATACCCATCAACGGAGATTTGAGAAACATGAGTGACAGCCCGATGAACGGCCTAGACTTCCGTGAGTTCCTGTTCGGAGCGGATTTGACGAAGGGGCACCTACAGGGCGCCACCCAGATGTTTGCGCCAGAGATCAACGAGATCACCGATCAAGCGCTGTTCGGACGCATCTGGCAGGATTCGAGGCTGCCGCTTCGCGATCGCACCCTGGTGATGATCACGATGATGGCAAGCCTGGGCCACGAGCGCGAGCTCGGATTCCAGATCAGAGGTGGTCTGCGTCACGGACTGTCACAGGACGAGATTATCGCGGCCATCGTGCAGCTCACGTTCTACATTGGGCTTCCCAAGACCCACCTGGCTCTTCGTATCGCCCAGGAACAGTTCCGCGCGGTGGCCTCGGAGAACGACGGATAGTCGGAAGAACATCATGACTAGACGGCAGATCACCGACTGGCACTCACACATCTGGTTGCCTGAACATGTGAGCGACTGGGGACGCGAGCTCGATGCGAAGTACTCCCACAACCCTTCTCAGAGCGGCAGCCCCGAAGAGCATGCCGAGGCGATGGAGGAAGCGGGAATCGATCGATTTCTCATCGTGGGGCTCGTGAGCAGGCACCTGAACCTAGCCGTGCCCAACGATTTCATCGCTGACTATGCGAGGCGATCCGATGGACGAGGAGTGGGCCTCGCCGGTATCGATCCAAATGAACCTGACGCTGTCGACGAGGTGAAGCGCTGCGCGGAAGAACTGGGTCTTCGTGGGGTGAAGCTAGCGCCGCCCTATCAGAACTTCCACCCGCACTCGCCAGAGGCGTTCAGAGTGTACGACGAGATAGCCCGGCAAGGCATGTTCATCATGTTCCACCAGGGGGCGGTAACCCATCGCATGGGCGTGCTCGAAGTCGCCAATCCTATCCTGCTCGACAGGGTGGCCCGGGAGTACCCCGAGACTCGAATCGTCATCGCGCATATGGGGCAGCCGTGGTCTGCCGAGGTGATTCCGCTCATGCGGAAGCACCCGAACCTCTTCGCAGATCTCTCCGCTAGGTGCACGAGGAGAAATCAGTTGCGCACCATCTTGAAGCTTGTCATCGATTACGGATTAGAAGAGAAGATTGTCTGGGGCTCAGACTTTCCCACCTTCGTCCCGAAGGACCACGCAGCGGGGCTGCTTTCTGCGGCCGATACCGACGAGGGTCCGATGGACGAGACCAGGATCCCCTTGAGCACCCTAGAGGACATCCTCTACAACCGGCCACTTTCATTGATAGGACTACCCGAGTGAGCGAGATTCCAGATCCACAGATGTTTGCTACGCCGTTGTCGACCGGGCTCGGAAAGCCACCGGTGGATAATGCGAGTTCACGGATTGACGTGTCGAGCATTCAAGACCAGGTGGTGAACGCCATACGCGACATGTTGCTCGCCGGTGAGATCCAGCCGGGGGCGCTGATCACCGAGAGCGCGCTATCCGAACTCTTCGGCGTGAGTAGAACCCCCATTCGGGAAGCGCTGAAGCAGCTGCAGGTCGAGGGCCTCGTCGAGATCCGACCACGTGTGGGAACCTTTGCGTCGAAGCGGTCACTCGAGGAGGCTCAGGAGATCTCTCCGATACGCGAGGTGCTCGAGGGTCTTGCCGCCCGACTGTTCGCGACCCATCGCGATCCGGAACTGCTCGCCAAACTCGAACAAGCGGTCGTCGGATCTGAAGCAGATGTCGACGAGGGGCGGATCGACGCCTATGCGTTGAAGGTCTACGATTTCCACGACCTCATCCTTGAGGGGGCGGCGAGTCCGCAGCTCACGGAGGTGCATCGTCGAGTGAATAACAAGATGGCCTATCACCGCAAAGTCTTCCGTACGCTCAATCAGGTGGACCGGCCCCGCCATTCGGTGCAGGAGCACCGCGAGATCTTCGATCATATTCGCGCTGGCGAACCCGAGGCCGCCGAGGAAGCGATGCGGCTACATGTCAGGAAGAGCCATGTGCAGTTCATGAAAGCCCTTGTGGCGCAGCAAACACTTCCGCCTCTTGAACTCAGTGGGAAGTAAGAAAGGAAACCAAAATGGCAAAGCGACGAAGCTTGGCTTTCGTTACGGTAATAGCCTCGGCTGCGCTGCTGCTCTCAGCATGCGCCGCGGGGGCTGACACGGGAAGCTCGGACGGCAGTCAGGATACGAAAGGCCCCCTGCGAGTTGGCGCGTACGGCAGCACCTGGACGGAGGCCGTCAAGGCGACCGCTGCGAAGGCGTTTACCGAGGAAACCGGAGTAAAGGTGGAGTACGTCGAAGGCAACCCCTCCGACGTTGCTGCTCAGATCTACGCGACTTCCGCTCAGGGAGCCGAACCGCCGGTCGATGTAATCACCACGGACGACCCGGTGCAGACGCAATTGGCCCAACGAGAGCTGCTCGTGCCGGTTGCTGAATATGCAGACAGCGTTGACGGACTCTTCGAGAATGTTCCGATGGAGGCCAACAACGAGGGGTATGCGCCTCCGGTGTGCGACTGGTATATCACGCTCACCTATAACAAAGTAAAATTCGAGGAGCTCGGGCTGCCGACACCGACCTCGTGGGAAGCTCTCTTCGACAGCCAGCTTGCCGGTCGAGTGGCTATCCCTGATATCACGACTGCCATGGGCCTCCCGTTCGTTTTTGCGGTGAGCGATGGACAGGGCATGAGCGCGGGCATTGAAAAGATCGCCACACTCGACACCTATTCGGTGTACACCAGTTCGGGCGATATGCAGTCTGACATGGCCAACGGGAACGTCTGGGCCGCTGCCACCGTGGATGGTCGCGGATGGGGCATGGTCGATAGTGACCCTGATCAGTTTGGTGCGATCATTCCCGAGGTTGCCGGGACCGACGGAAAGATCGGGCCGCGTGCGGGCAGCTGCTATTACGACATCGTGAAAGATACACCTCGTATGGATCTTGCGGCGAAGTTTCTTGGCCACGTCTATGCAGATGAGACACAAGCAGAGTTTGCGGCGCAGACGGGGTACATCCCGAGCTCACCCACCGCGATCGAGATACTCATCTCCAAGGACGGAAAGTGGGCAGATCGTATTCCTGAGGTCGATGCAACGGTTCCCGTCGACTGGCAGGACGTGGTGCCGAACATCGCGGATCTGACGGATGAGTTCAATCGAAAGCTCGGCTAGAACTTCTGATTCGAGATAGGTGGTGAAGAGGGGAATGAGTAGCACACGAGGCGCGCCCTCCCGGGCGATCCGCAAACCGAGAAATCCCTTCCGGGTGTATTTGATTCCCCTCTTCGTTCTGCAATTCGCGACCTTTCTTGTGCCGTTGGTGCTGTTCTTCCGAATGGCATTCTTCAAGAACCAGGGGCCGGGCCTCGTCGATTACGATCATGCGACCTTCGAGTACCTCGGGCTGATCTTCGTCGATCCCTACTATCAACAGGTAGTCCTCGACACTGTCATCTTCGGGCTGCTGGTAACGGTCTTCACCCTGCTGCTCGGCTTTCCCATCGCGTACTGCATCGCCAGAGCCGGGCGGTTCAAAGAGACGCTGCTCATAGTGGTGATTGTGACTTCGTTCACGAGCGTGATCATCAAAGTGCTGGGATGGAAGATTCTTCTCGGGGCCAGCGGGCCGATTAACTCGATACTCCAAGTATTGGGAATCGCAGATGAACCATTGCGATTGGTGAACAACCTGTTCGGCGCGGTGGTTGGAACGGTGCATGCAGTACTACCGTTGATTGTCCTGTTACTCGTTCCTGTGGTCGAACGAGTTCCCGTGCGGCTCGAGGAGGCTGCGGCTGGCCTCGGCGCCCGACGGTTCACCACCTACTGGAGCGTGGTGCTACCCGCAGCTCGCATCGGTCTTGTGAGCGGAGGACTCGTAGCCTTCGCCTATGCGATGGGGAGCTTCACGACACCGGCTCTTCTCGGAGGGAAGACCACCCTGATTCTGCCGATACTGATCAGGCAGCAGGCGATGACGACCATCAACTACCCAATGTCTGCGGCACTTTCGATCACGCTCGTGGTGATCGTCGCGATAGTCACTGTGGTCGGGCTTTCGGTCGGTAGTGGACAACGTGCACGGATGAAAGGAGACCAATGAGTGATATCGATACGCGCACACTGATGAGTGTGAGCGGGCGGCCCCCGCGCGCTCGTCGCTCGATGAAGCTGTCACTGAGCGATATCATGCTTCGGATCGTCGCAGCGATAGGGATTCTGTTCTTGCTGCTACCGACATTGATCTCCATCGTCGTCGCCTTCGGCCCGAGCCGGTTCCCTGTCTTTCCCCCAGAGGGGTTGACCCTGAAGTGGTTCACATCGATCGATCCCAGCTATGGCGACGCCGCGCTGACGAGTGTGATCCTTGCCGCATGGACGGCAGTGATCAGTATCGCCGTGGGAGTTCCCGCTTCGTTCGGGCTTGCTCGGTGGGGCAGGGGGGCGAACATCCTGCAGACCCTTGCGCGTGCACCGATGCAGGTGCCCTACGTCGTTATCGGCGTCATGATGTTGCAGTTCTTCGTGCTCATTACGAAGACGACCGGGGTGCCGTTCGTCGGCACGATAAGAGGGCTCGTCATCGCTCACTGCGTGGTTGCGGTACCGTATGTGATCGGCGCGGTCTATCCGACTGCGTGTCTATTGAATACGAGCCTTGACGATGCGGCATACGGGTTGGGGGCGAGTCGCCTCTACACATTCTTCCGCGTCGTGCTCCCGAGCTTGAAGGGCTCGATCATCGCGGGAACGGTTTTCGCATTCCTCGTGTCGTTCGATGACGTGCCGATCACGCTCTTCCTTGTCGGGTCGAACGTGCAGACTCTTCCGGTCAAACTTTTCGCCGATACCGAATTCTCGTTCACCCCGGAGTTATTCGCCGTTTCTACGCTAGCAACAGTGGTGACGTGCATACTCGTTCTCGTTCTCACCAAGCGTGTTGGTACTCAGCGCATGTCAGGAGCAAGCAGCTAATGAGCTACGCAAAATCATTCCTCGAACTCCAAACCGTCAGGAAAGAATACGCAGGAAGACCCGCGGTCTCGGGATTTGACCTCACCGTGAGAAAGGGCGAGTTCGTTTCCTTCCTCGGGCCTTCGGGGTGCGGTAAGACGACGACTGTTCGAATGATCGCGGGCTATATCCAGCCAACTTCCGGACGGATCGTCCTTGATGGCCAGGATGTCACCGAAATGCCTCCGCAGCGGAGAAACATGGGAATGGTGTTCCAAGACTATGCGCTGTTCCCTCATCTCACGGTTCAGAAGAATGTGGAGTTCGGTCTGCGTGTCCGCAAGATGACTTCGGCCAAGCGGGCCGCCATCGCCAAGGAGATGCTTGCTCTCGTAGGACTCGCCGACGCGGCAGATCTGCAGACGAGCCAGCTGTCGGGGGGAATGCAACAGCGAGTCGCCATCGCTCGTGCCCTGGCTATCGATCCCGAACTCTTGCTGCTCGATGAACCGTTCTCTGCTCTCGACGCGAAAACGCGAGAGAGTCTGCGTCAGGAAGTGTTGAGAATTCATTCGGAGACTGGCATCACCACCATTCTGGTGACGCATGATCAGAGCGAAGCCTTCGAACTCTCAGATCGCGTGGTGCTCATGAATTCGGGTGAGATTGAACAGGTGGCGACTCCGCGGGAGCTGTACCGCAGCCCGGCAACACAGTTCGCAAGCGATTTCATCGGACGCTCTGTGAAGCTGCCGGCGATGAAAGTGGAACAGGCGGACGCCGGTGGAATCGCGGCGTTCATGACGAAGTCTGGCTCGAAGGTCTGGGCCACGGAGCACACCCCTTCAGAGGGTACAGATGTCGTCTTGGCCATTCGACCTGAAACTCTTGAAATTGTCGACGCGAACGACGCTGAGAGTTCCTCGGCAACGCGCACGATGACGAATACCTGGGCGGGAGTGATACGCGATCGGCTCTTCTTCGGGCCGAGCGAAGAAGTGAATGTGTACGTTGAAGATCTCGGAGTAGAGTTGCCGGTCTCGAAGGAGACTCGCGCGGGAACCGGTGATTGGTCGAAGGGGCAGGCCGTACGGGTGCTGCTCAACGCACATGACGTGCTCGTTATACCCGCCCATGCGGATAGTGCACTGAGCCGGGCGGAGAGGTAGTTCGACGATGGCGATGAAATGCCCAGTTGGTCTCGCAGCGCTGTGGGGACGTTACGGATCCCAGTTGAGCCTGAGCGAAGTGCTTGGAGCGATGCGCGATGAGGAAGATGTAATGAGTATCAGTTCCCTGCGTCGGATCCGAGCGAGCAGTGTGAGCTTCGGGGAGAGCCTGCACCGCAGGATCGCGCAAGACAACTGGAGCATTCGCGAGATCCATCGCCGTATCGAGGTAGATCTTTCAGGCGAGATGATATTCGAGATTCGGATCCGCGAACATCAGCTGCATTTCGTCGTGTATGCGAACGCCGATGGCCCCGGACCTCGAGACGGACGCCTTCGTGACAACGGCTTCGACCTGCAGGGTGTGCTCTACGAGGGGGCGCTCGATTGGGACCGTATACGTCGTGAGGGTGACGAGATTCGAGAGAAGGTATGGGGTGGGCGTACTGCGAATAACACCCTGGCCTGGACGTTCGCGAATCGAAGCAGCAAGCTCTTTCAAGATTTGCGCAGTGGTGCGGCTCTCGACCTCAACGAGCGTCTGAACGGCGGAGGATACATCCTGCGCAATTCCGGCGCCTATGCGAACGGTAGGCACGGAAGTCATGCGTGGGTGACGCTGCCCGAGGATCACCCGCTGAAGTATCCCTACCGTATGGACATGTTCTGTCTGTACCTATGGCGGTTGACCGGCTTCGCGCTCATCGATGACTTCTGTGCGAAGAACCCGAGAATCACGCCGATGTCGGAGGTGACGAAATCTCGAGTCGGCGTCGGAAACTCGTCAGGCATCGGAACGGTCGCAACACTCGTCCGCTGGCCGTCAGTACTCGCTGCGACGGCATTCGCACGCGAGTTCGCCGTCGCGCACGCGCTAGTGAAGCAGAGGGCTCTGAGACGCAAAGACCTCGACGTGATCACCGAAAGGCTGGACATCGCGATTCAAGGCGCGGAGTTCGCCGCTGACCGCGATGTGTCCGGACTGCAGCTTGTCGACGAATTGCAGACTCTACGCCAGATCTGCGTGCAAGCCCGGGCTGACTCAGGCGTTTCTGCGAAAGCTCTGATCGCTTCCGCGGAGTCGGCGGTGTCGCGAGAGGCGCTCGAGGAGCTGCGGTCGGCGCTCACCTTCGCTGACGAGGAAGGCGCTGCGATCGCCGAGCAGATCATCCCCCTCCTCATTGGTTTCGACCGTGCAACGGCTCCAGAGCGACTCATCGGTGAAGAGCTGGTCTACCTCACAGATGAGTTCGGATGGGCGTTGAATATCGATCTGACAACGGAGGCGTCAACGCATTACTTCTGGTATAAGTCTGAGCAGAACGGCGAGAACCGAAGAGGAGAACGCCGTACAGACGAGGGTGTAGACCGGGAGACCTTCGTGAACATGCCGGGCGCGGTACAGGAGTATGCGGCCGCGTTGGCTGAAGCGCCTGACGACTGGACTCTCGGCCGGTTGCTGCTAGCGCGTCCGGAACTGTCGATGGTCGCGGCCCGAGTGAATCTCAGCCGCGCCACACCGTGCACAACGATCCATGGGAACATCATTCATCAGGATTTCCGCCCGGCTGATCTGATCCGCTACTTCTTGAGCATTCTCGGCCTCACTCATCTGACCGACAACAGTATTCAGTGGGTGACCGGTATCGGATTCAGCGGTGTGCCCGTCACGTCCGATTCTGCGGTCGAACCGGAGGTGGAGGTTCTCGTATGAACAAATCAAATCGACTTGGGTATCCGGAGCTGCGGCGAATGGCTCCGGAAGCCCTGCGCATGATCGGTCTGCCACTCGGGTTGGCCGATCGAATCGCCGATGTGCTCACTTGGACGGAAGCTGCGACAGGTCGAGCATTGCACGCTGCGGCCACGCTCGATGGACAAGTGACACAGACGGTCGTGCCTCCGGTCTCTCCTGCGGCTGACGATTCCCATCACCAGGTCATCGACTGTTCGGGGGCCTCGCTGCTGGTCTTCGCGCCACTGATCGTAGATTACCTTGCGGCTGAGAGCCACCGGGGCGTATACAGCGCCACCCTGCGAAACTACGTGCACCCGTGGTTCCTCCTATACGCCGCATATCAGGTCTCGCGGGCAGGATACCGTCTCGAGATAAGTCCTGTGGGTCACTCTGCAGAGCAGGCGCATGCATTCTGGGGCTCACAGAAAGACGGGGAGCAGCCTGAACTGTGGGTATCGATCACGCCGCCGGGACATCTGGCGCGGGACGCCGTAAGTCGGTTTCCAGGCCAGATCTTCCCTGAGGAGAGCCCGTTGTGGGGCGCTGTTCGGAAAGCAGCAACGCGCGTCGACGAGGCGAAGCGCACAGGAATAGTCGTCGGAAGCGCAGAGTTGGAGTGGCTCACAGGCATCATCAAACGCATCCGAGTGAAAACATCAGCAAGATCTGAAATGCAAGCGGGCTAGGGAGAGGCAATGCGCGAAATCAGTATTCCCGAGTATTTGAACCCAGTTCCGAAGCTTGAACTGCTCCCCATTGTGAATGGTGCAGAAGTGCGACCGTCGGGCCCTCATCGCCAGATCATAGATCCGGGATCGGCAAAGCCGCTCGTGGAATTGCGAGACTCTGATGCTGCACAGGTGGATGCTGCGCTGGCCGCGGCTCACAACTCCTTCGAAGCTGGGGTGTGGAGAAACACCAGCTGGGAGACGCGTGCAAAAACGCTGTGGAACATCGCGGAGCGTCTCGAGAAGAATCGTCACGTGCTCGCTGAACTCGAGACCCTTGACCAGGGCATGCCCATTGCAATGGGAGACGGGATGGTCTCCCACGCGGTGCGCGCGTTCCGGTATTACGCGGGCCTCGCGGGGGATGCCGGATTCACCGGGTTTGATGAGTACGACGGTGAATTGCTTCGCGTCAACACCGTGATCCGACAACCCATCGGCGTTTGCGTGCTCATCGTTCCCTGGAATGCTCCTCTGATGCTCCTGGCGACGAAGCTCGCTCCGGCGCTCGCGGCCGGTTGCAGCGTAGTCGTGAAGCCCTCTGAAACGACGCCCTTGAGCGCATTGCTCGTCGCGCGCATCTGCGAGCAAGCCGGACTCCCGCCCGGTGTCATGAACGTGGTGCTCGGCGACGCGGTCGTGGGTACTCAACTCGTGTCCGATCCGCGGGTGCGAAAAGTCTCGTTCACAGGTTCGACCGCGGTTGGCCGCTCGATCGTCAAGCAGGTATCGGAGGATCTGACCAAGGTGACGTTGGAGCTCGGCGGTAAGTCGCCGGTGTTGGTGTTCGAGGATGCCGACCTGGACAAGGCTGCGACCGGTGCGGTAGCCGCGATCCTGGGCAACACCGGGCAGGTGTGCACCGCGGGGTCTCGACTCTATGTGCATGAGAACGTGAAGGAAGAGCTTCTCGAGCGCATAGTCGCCAAGTTCGGCGAATACCGGATCGGGCACGGGCTCGATCCGCGCACCCGGATCGGACCGTTGACCTCACTGGCGCATCGCGACAGGGTGCTTCGATATATGGAGTTGGGTGTCGACGAAGCCGCAGACAGGCTCATTGGCGGGGAGGCCTTCGGACCCGGCTACTTCCTCTCCCCAACGGTGTTCGTCGACCCGAGTGACTCCGCCAGGATTGCGCGGGAGGAGATCTTCGGACCTGTACTCACCGCATTCACATTCAGCAGTACAGAGGAAGCGGTGCGTCGGGCTAACAGCAGCAGCTTCGGTCTCGCAGCCAGCGTATGGACTGAGAACATCGGTCTCGCCCAGAGAGTGGGGCGGCAGCTTGAGGCCGGGCGAGTGGGAATCAACGTTCACGCTACGCCAGATGTTCGCATGCCAACGGGCGGATTCAAAGAATCTGGCTGGGGGAGAGAGCTCGGCCACGCCGGCCTCGACTCGTACACGGAGACTAAGTCTCTCGTGTACCAGGTCTAGCACTCACCGAGGACACGCGAGACAGAGTAACTCATCAACTCAATACCCTTAAGGAGTCACTTCATTGAACCCATCACCGTTTATCTATCGCAAGCTTTTCACGCTCGTTGAAGATACACTGCTCGAAGGCGGGCAGGCTGTCGACCCTATTGCTCGGACCGCCGTCGTCGGGGTCGTCTTTGACAATCCGTGGGCCGGTCGGGGATTCGTCGAAGATCTGCTTCCCGGCATCAACGCCGTTGCCTCAGATATCGGTGCGTTACTTGCTCCGAAAGTTATGGAAGCGCTGGGCCAGCCTCTCGAGGCCTACGGCAAAGCGGCGATCGTCGGGCTTAACGGTGAGGTCGAACACGGCTCCGGCATCATCCACAATCTGCGCTTCGGCAATCACTTCCGCAATGCGGCGAATGCCACAACGCTGCTGCCGGCAGTCGAGAAGCGCGGCCCCGCCGGTATCACGTTCGATATTCCGCTGAAGCATTTCACCGATCAGAAGATTCGTTCGCACCACCAGACCCTCGAGGCGCGGGTTGCCGATGCACCCCACCCAGATGAGATCCTCGTCGTGCTCGCTGGGGCCACCCGCGGAAGGCCACAGCAGCGCCTCGCGCCTCTCGGACAGGACTGATCTCGCGGGTTCGGGCTTCTCCACGTTCTCTGTTCTACGACAGAGGAGGCTAAAAATGTGCAGCAACACCCATTCGGAATGTAAGAGCGTTCATCTGAGTATTGAGTCTGCGGAAGTCCCCATCCGGTCGTTGATAGGCTCGGCACCCGGGCTACGAAAGTGAGTTCGCACGAACGTGACGTCAGTGAACCCAATTACCACTCGAACCTGCGACCGGTCACCCGTTGCGCAGATGCGAGATCTCCAGTCAGGCTAATAATCTAACCGGATCTTGATTCCTGTTCTATGACGAGTAGAGCCGTAGATAGTGCCGCCTCAACGTGGTTGCGGCATGCCTCGGCGGTTCGTTCAGGGTCTCGACTACGGGCGGCCGCGATGATTTCTCTGAGATCAGACACGGACTTGTCGAATCTACCTTTGTGCGCCAAGGTCATAGCGCGTAACGCAGAGACGCGGGAGCGAAGGATGCCCAGAACGCGCGACACCTCTTCGTTGCCAGCAGCCTCGAGAAGGAGATCGTAAAACTGCTCCATGAGCTTGACAAGCTCAGCATAGTCACGTCGATCGGTATTTGTGTACTCGTTCACTATCGATTCCAAATCAGAGATCTGGCTATCAGTAGCGTTCTTGGCGAAAAGCCTGCCAGTAAGTGCCTCAAGCTCAGCGCGAACCTGATAGATATTCCGGGCACTGTGTGCGGAGATCGTCGAAACGATCGGACCTACGTTAGGTATGACTTCGATGAGTCCTTCCGTTTCAAGTTGACGAAGGGCTTCCCGCACTGAGGTTCTACTGGTTCCGGTGAGTTCACACAGAACTTTTTCACGGAGGCGTTCGCCCGGTTGAAAGCGACCACTGATAATCGCGATTCGTAAATTCTCAGCTACTTGTTCGCGAACAGGTGCGCTCGACCTGTGAATCGCTAATTGATGCTCCATATTGACCTCTCTAGTGATATTCACCGTAGTACAAGGAGCGGCTTGACATTGCCGACTCTGATAATCCTATAATACCGTCATACCGTATTCTGAGATTGTCGATCTGAATTGGTATGCAAGCGGCACAGAGTGCGAGCTATTGATAGGTGTCTCGCAAGCTTGCCTCCACCACCATCACCACCTGATTCGAAGAGGAGTCGGAGAAATGAAATTCGGTAGGACAAGACGTTCTAGTTCACTTGTGGCACTGGGAGCCACAGCTTCGCTTGCCTTGCTGCTGGCTGCTTGCAGCGGGAGTAATGGTGAAGCCGGCGAAGGCGGTGAATACACCATTCGTTTGTCTCATATTGGCGGGGAAAGCTCCTCGCAAGGGTTGACCCCTGAGAAATTCAAGGAGGAAGTCGAAACCCGCTCTGACGGGCGAGTAACCGTTGAGGTGTACCCGAACTCACAGCTTTACGGACAGAGCGACGAGATTGAGGCCTTCGAGTCGGGAGCTGTGGATATGCTCTTTCCCGCACCCTCGCAGCTCGCTCGGCTCGATCCGAGAATCGGTGCATTGGATCTCCCATATCTTGTGGGAGACGGCGAGGAGTTTCTCGAGCTCACTGCCGAGGACGGCCTGCTAGCCGATCTGCTATATGGCAACCCCACTCTCGAGGAGCATCACGTTCAGGTACTCGGGTTCGGCGACGAAGGACCTCGTCAGTTGACCTCGAATAGCCCAGTGAGGACACCGGAGGACCTCAAGGGAATGGATATTCGAATCCTTCCGTCAGATGTATTCAAGAATACATTCCAGACTTGGGGGGCAAACCCGGTCGTTATGGACTTTGGTGAAGTGTATACGGGGCTACAGCAAGGTGTGATCGACGGGCAGGAGAATCCATATGGACACATTGTGAGTCAGAAGTTCTACGAGGTTCAGGACTATTTGACGACAACCCAGCACTTCTACACCGCATACATGCTGATCATTAACACCGACTTCATGGCGTCACTTCCCGACGACCTGCAAGAGATCATCAAGGAGTCTGCGCTTGCCGCTCAAGATTACTCATTCAATGAGCTCGCACCAGAGAAGCGTGACGAAGCACTGAAGACAATCGAGGATGCGGGAACTACCGAGATTATTGAACTTACCGACGAGCAGCGTCAAGCATTCCGCAAAGAAGTCGTCCCAGCGGTGTGGGATAACAATCGAGGCACCATCGGCGATGAGCTCATCGACAGCCTCATCGCTGCGAGTGAGTAGGAAGTTAACCCATGCAAAAAAGCTCAAAGATTATTGAGCGGCTTGATCGACTCCTCTATGCGCTCGAGATAGTTGTTTCTGTTGGGGCGCTCGTCGCGGCATGCCTGTTGGCGATAGTGCAAGTGCTTCTCAGACCCTTTGGCACGGGCCTATATGGCTCGAATGAAGCAGTCGTTTTTCTGGTGATTGTCTCAACGTTCATCGGTGCGTCCATCACCCTTCGGGCTAACGGGCATGTAAATGTGAATGTGCTAGCCGCGTTTATGCCTCATAAAGGCAAAGTAGTGCTGGCGGTTCTTAGCGGCGTGATTACCGCGGCGTATAGCGCATTCTTTGCGTTCGTAGCATGGTCGAACACCTTGAACCCAATCTCGCATCGCAACTCATCGAACGTGCTCCACATCCCAATGTGGCTGGTTCAGATTTGCATCCCTATAGGAATGACACTCATGCTGATCCGCTCGATACAGCTCATTGCGGATGCAATTATCAATCGCAACATCATTGAAGACCCGGCAGAGTCGCTCGAGAAACTGCTTGAAGAGACGGCGGGCGAAGGATGAGAGTTCTTTCGAGTCACCCACTCCATCGCTCTGCGATGAGACCGTCAGCTTCACTAAGGAATGACTTATGCCTGTAGCATTCTTCTTTGGAAGTTTTGGTGCTCTGCTGTTCTCTACCGTCCCGATTGCTGTGGCGCTTGGGTTTTCGGCACTGCTCTATCTCACCTTCTTTTCAAGTCTCCCCCTCACGCAGGCGAGTGCGCAGCTATTTAGTGGACTTGACTCCTTTCCACTGGTTGCGATTCCGCTTTTTATCTTGGCCGCCAGCATTATGGCAAAAGGCGGGATCTCAGAGCAGCTGATTAACGCGGCAAATGCGATCGTCGGTAGGTTTAAGGGCGGTCTCGCAATGACTGCCGTACTTGCGTGTATGTTCTTTGCGGCAATCTCAGGTTCGAGTCCGGCAACCGTGGTGGCGGTCGGAACGCTGTTGATTCCCTCTATGGTGCGCCAGGGCTATGGAAAGAGATTCTCTACTGGGCTTATCGCGACGTCTGGGTCTCTCGGCATTTTGATTCCTCCCTCGATTCCGCTGATCGTGTATGGAGTCGCTTCAGATCAATCGATCGGAGACCTTTTCGCGGCTGGAATTGTGCCCGGAGTGCTCGCGGGGATCATTATTATGATCGTTGCCGTTGGAATTGTGTATTACCGCGATCTGGGTCAGGTGATGGCGCAGCTAGGCTGGCGTAATAACCTGCTCGCTATCGTCAAAGCACTCCCTGCGCTATTCCTGCCCGTACTCATTCTCGGTGGAATCTACAGTGGAATCTTCACCCCAACAGAAGCTGCTGCGGTAGCTGTCTTGTATAGCCTCATCGTTTCAGGACTCATATATAAGGGGCTGAAAGTACAGGCGTTTGGCAAAGTATTGGTGAGCACGGTCCGAACATCTTCAATGATCATGTTCATTATTGCGAACGCAGGTCTGTTTGCCTTTGTGCTCACGATCGAGCGCATTCCTGCCACGATCACAAGCGCGTTGATTGCTGCAGACATGTCCCCTTGGTTGTTCCTGCTCGTGATCAACGTCATGCTGCTAGTAGTTGGAATGTTCATGGAGACAAGCAGTGCGATTCTGATCTTGACACCGATTCTCTTGCCGATAGCACTTTCGCTGGGCATTGATCCAATCCATCTCGGAATCATCATCGTGATGAACTTGGAGATCGGAATGATTACGCCACCCTTAGGTCTCAACCTATTCGTTTCGAGTGGAATTACTGGCATGCCCATTCTCCAAGTAGCGAAAGCCGCCCTGCCTTCGGCGCTGGCACTGCTCTTCGCACTCGCGTTGGTGACGTATATCCCGTTCATCAGTCTCGGGATACTCGGCTAGCACCGCGAGCTCTGCTAGCTCGAACGTTCGTAACTCAAAGGTAAGGAAATATGAACATCAGAACTGTGGACGAGGAAACGATTGTCTCTGAGGTAAGGCGACTTTGCATTGAATCGAACATAACGTTGCCGACCTCTCACCTCTGTGCCCTGAGAAGAGCTAAAGCCTCCGAGCCTTCGGCTCTTGGACGTGAGGTCATTGAACAGCTACTCGAGAACTCAAAAATCGCCGAGGCGGCGAGGGTCCCGTTCTGCCAGGATACGGGCACTGCTGTCGTGTACCTGGACATCGGTAGTGAGGTTCACATCGAAACTCAGGATCTCACCGCAGCCATCAATGAGGGTGTACGTCGCGGATATGAAGAAGGATTTCTTCGAAAGTGCATCGACCGTGGGCCGCTGCAACGAGAGAACACAGGAGACAATACTCCAGCAATCGTGTACTACAACCATGTGCCCGGTGACAAAGTGAAAATCACCGTCTTAGTTAAGGGTGGTGGCTGTGACAATATGAGCGCGCTCACGATGCTTACACCGGCCGAAGACGAGAAGGACGTCATTCAGTTTGTTGTGGACGTAATCGAAAAGGCTGGTCCAAGTGCCAGTCCTCCCGTCACAATTGGGGTCGGCATTGGGGGCACGTTCGAGTACGCGGCCTATATGTCCAAGCGTGCACTCACACGAGAAACAGGAGAAAGTAATCCCGAACCGTACTTAGCCGAATTGGAGCAAAAGATTCTAGATGCGGTCAACTCGACAGGTATTGGCCCGGCGGGGTATGGCGGAGTAACTACAGCTCTTGCGGTCAACCTCGAAAGCTGGCCGACCCATGATTCATCGTTCCCGGTCGCAGTAAACCTGGATTGTCATTCGCATCGACACATGAACGTAGAGATCTAAGGCATAGTCATGAACGAAAAAGAACCGACCCAGATTCAGCTTCCGTTTGACGACGACGTGCTCGACTCGCTTCGTGCGGGTGATGCCGTTCGTTTCAGTGGCGTCATCCACACAGCATTAGACCATGCCCACAGAGAACTCGCTCATGCGATAGAGCGAGACGAGGAACTTCCGTTCGACCCAAATGGTCAAGTCATTTATTACTCGGGTCCCGCCCCTGCGTCGCCAGGCACGATTCTTGGCCCAGCAGGTCCTACCACCGCGGCCCGAATGGATCCTTACGCACCGTTGCTCATCAAGCGAGGGCTTGCTGGGATCATCGCGAAAGGTCGACGTTCTCCCGAGGTAGTCGAAATTTTGAAGGAGCATCGCTGCATTTACTTTGCTGCAATTGAAGGAACGGCGGCCTTGCTTTCGAGTCGTGTAAGAGAAGCGTCAGTGATTGCTTATCCCGAACTTGGCGCGCAGGCGATGCACCGTCTGGTCGTGGAGGACTTCCCGTTGGTCGTTGCCAACGATCTTCACGGCGGCGACATCTACCGGCACAATATTCCCGAATGGCGTGAACTTGCAAAGAAGCATATTGCGGAACGAGACAACAGTGAAAGATGAACAGCATCCGCAAGATCCCTGGAGAAGCACCTCATATCTGTACCTTGTTCGAGGACGGCTAAAATCCGGAACCACAGAGGGTCGACTCGCCGACTTCAAGAACTGGTATCACCAGGTACATATTCCAGCGCTACTGGGGCTACCGGAGTTTCTCGTGTCTCGCAAAGCAACGATGGACAATGATCCGTCAGAGTTTTTGACAATTTACTCGCTCACAACTACGGATGTGTTTAGTTCGGCTGCGTATCAGCGAGTGCGTGGGTGGGCGAACTTTGTTGAGGATATCGAGTATGCGCAAGGTCTCGTGTTTTCCGGTCCAGGCCAAATCATCATGGATATCAGGGGTACCTAGAGCTTTTGGAAGCAGTGTCGTGCTGCTGCTCTACGATGCCGTAATCTTCCCGCGACCAGTGCGCGGAAACAAGCAATGACGATCTCACGTATGGATTTCGCTCATTCTCAATTGATCAATAAACAATGAAAGTGAAAACAAAATGGGTCAGGACCGGTTCGAAATTCGAAAAATGTACTCGCAGGTTGAGGACGTTCATAGCGCCTCGGACAAGGTAGATACCGAAGGCGTGCTCAGAAAAGTTGCGGTTTGTGCGGTGGTTAAGAATCCGTTTGCGGGTAAAGGGTATGTCGAGGATTTGTCTCCATTGACGAGGGCGTCTGAGGCCTTGGGCTACCAACTTGGTCAACTCGCAGTAGAACTTCTTGATGGGCCGGTAGCTGGGTACGGCAAAGGTGGCATAGTTGGCTCCGACGGCGAACAGGAACATGTGAATGCGTCGCTCACCTCGGTTTTCGGGAATGCATTCCGCAAGGGCATCGGAGGCGGTGAAGCCTGGATCTCATCGGTTACGAAGACCGCTGGTGAAGGAACGGTGATCGATGTGCCCGTTGCATATAAGAATGATGTCTGGGTGCGTAGCCACTACGATGCGGTGGAGGTGCGTGTGCCAGGGGCCCCGCGCCCCGATGAACTGGTGATCATCGCGACCGTCACAAACAGAGGTCGCTTGAACGCTAGAGTCGGTGGAAAGAGTGCCGCGGAAGCGGGAGAAGAGAAGGTTGCGGAATGACCGCTTCACTTGCCGTTACGAACATAGGCACGATATTTACTGGCGACTATCGTGACCCTATTCATGGGGGCGCTGACACTATTCTCGTGCGCGATGGACTTATCAGTGAGATTGGGGTGGGGGCAGATCTCAGCTCTTTTGTCGACGACTGTGAAGTGGTGCTCGATGCACAAGGTTCGACGGTTGCTCCTGGACTCATCGATTCACACTGTCATGTCGTAATCGGCGACTACACACCTAGACAGAAGACCGTCGGGTTTCTAGAGAGCTATGTGCACGGAGGAATTACGAGAGTAGTTTCCCCCGGAGAGATCCACGCACCAGGCCGCCCCCATGATGCAGTAGGGGTTAAAGCACTTGCCATCGCGGCAAAAAAGACTTTTGATAATTTTCGCCCTCTGGGTATGAGTGTGCACGCGGGCGCCGTAGTGTTGGAACCCACGCTTCAGGAATCTGATTTTGCGGAGCTCGCAAGCGCAGGTGTGAAGCTCGCGAAGTTTGGTTTCGGACTATATGAGGATCCAAGTGATGGGTTGCCGCAGGTGGCAATGGCCCAGAAGTACGGAATCAAGGTGATGTGTCACTCAGGAGGTGCAAGCGTTCCTGGCAGTCAGCCGATCACCCCCGAACATCTGATGTATTTGTCGCCAGATGTGTGCGGACACATTAATGGAGGCCCAACTTCTCTCTCAGAAGCGGGGGTTGACAAAATCATGGACGAATCCGGCATGGTACTGCAACTCGTGCAGGCCGGTAACCTGCGTTCTTCACTCCGAATTCTTGCTCGTGCAGAAAAGCTCGACTGCTTCGATCGAATTGTGGTTGGTAGCGACACCCCCACAGGAACTGGGGTCATGCCTCTCGGCATGATCAAGACAGTCGCGGAACTGTCTTCGTTTTCAGGCATTGATCCTGCCAAGGTTTGGGCAGCCGCGAGTGGCAACTGCGCAAGCACATGGGAGCTCCCCGCCGGATTTATTCGTACGGGTCTGGCTGCGGACCTCGTGGTCATGGACGCACCCTGGGGTTCAACTCGAGATACCGCGCGGGACGCACTAGAGATTGGCGATATTCCTGGCATTTCTGCTGTTGTAGCTGGCGGAGAAGTTCGGGCACTTCTTAGTCGAAATACCCCCAGAGCCGCGAGGCTTGCGGAGGTGACGCCCAGCATGCCCTACCTCGCCAGCGGGCACTGAACGCGACTGGTGAACTGAATTACCGGTGTTCCAGACATTGTCGGGGAGCCAGCGCGCGATAATACGTGGGATGCCGGAAGCCGTCAACCCCGTTTCGTCAATGGGTTGTGCGCCGTATCTTCGTTGGACTGACGCACCGCCCGCCGACCCGATGGGATCCGACGATGAAGACGAACGAGCGAAACGACGATCAGAACAGGATTCCGGGTGTACCCGCGGCTGAGCCGCCATCTCTCGCGGAACCGCAAGAACCGCAAGAACCGTTGACGGTGAAGCCGGATCAGTCGGGGCCGGAACCCCGCTCCCCGACGGGCACGGAAACGGGGGTATCCGATGCAGCTAACGCCCAGCAGGGACAGTGGTTGACCACCGCGCAGGGCGCACGACTGAGTGATACGGACCATTCTCTGAAGGCGGGGCGGCGGGGGCCGGTGCTGTTGCAGGATCATCACTTGCGCGAGAAGATCATGCATTTCGATCACGAACGCATCCCGGAGCGGGTCGTGCACGCGCGTGGCGCCGCCGCACACGGGACGTTCGTGGCGAACGGGGCGGCGGAGTCCGTCACTCGCGCGGGCTTCTTAAGGGCCGGGGCGAGCACCCGGGTGTTCACGCGATTTTCCACGGTCGTCGGTTCACGCGGCTCGATGGACACTGCCCGGGATACGCGAGGGTTCGCGACGAAGTTCTATACAACGGAGGGTGTGTTTGATCTGGTGGGGAATAACATGCCAGTTTTCTTCATTCAGGATGGAATCAAGTTTCCGGATATCGTGCACTCGGTCAAGCCGCACCCCGATCGAGAAATCCCGCAGGCCACAGCTGCCCACGACACGTTCTGGGATTTCGTGTCCTTGCACACCGAAGCGCAAGCTCACGTGATATGGAATATGTCGGACCGTGGGATCCCGCGTTCTTATCGGATGATGGAGGGCTTTGGGGTTCATACGTTCCGGATGATCAATGACTCCGGTGAGACGGTGCTGGTGAAGTTCCACTGGCGACCGAAACTGGGCACCCACGCATTGGTGTGGGAGGAAGCACAGATCGCCGGAGGTAAAGACCCGGACTTTCACCGCCGCGATCTCGCGGACGCGATTGAATCAGGTGCACACCCGCAATGGGATCTCGCGATTCAAGTGATGCCTGACTCTCCAGAGGAGACATTCGAGGGGATCGATCTACTTGACCCGACAAAGTTCGTGCCGGAAGAGCTTGCCCCGCTGCAGGTGATCGGGACGATGACGCTTCATCACAACCCGTCTAACTACTTCGCAGAGACCGAACAGGTCGCCTTCCACCCCGGGCACCTGGTACCCGGCATCGACGTCACCAACGATCCTCTCCTGCAGGGGCGCCTGTTTTCCTACCTCGATACTCAGCTGAGCAGGCTCGGGGGACCGAATTTCGCACAGCTGCCGATCAACCGTCCCCACGCTGAGGTGAACGACATGCTTCGGGACGGGATGCACCAGACCGCGGTGCACAGCGGTGTCGCCCCCTACAAACCGAACTCGCTCGACGCAGGTTGTCCGTTTCTTGCGGGCGAGGCAGAGGGAGCGTTCATCGATGTTCCCGCGCCGGTCGCCGAGGCCGTCAAGCAGCGCGCACACTCCGCAACTTTCGACGACCACTTTTCGCAGGCGCGAATGTTCTATCGGTCGCTGACGCCCATCGAGCAGGAGCATGTGGCAAGCGCATATGCGTTTGAATTGGGCAAGTGCTACGAGCAGGCCATCAAGGAACGCCAACTGGCCGCGCTCGCGAATATTGACACCGATTTGTGCGCGAACGTCGCCACCTCCCTGGGGCTGCCCGCGCCCGCTCCTACGATCGATGTTGCCGACCTTGCGATCAGTCCCGCCGTGCGCATGATCGGCCAACGATGGCCCATTGACGGGCGCGTCGTGGGGATCCTCGCAGACGAAGACACCGACATTGCAGAACTGCGAGACATCCGCAACAGTCTGCACGCGCACAATGTGCTGCCGCTGGTGATCGCCGCCCGCGGCGGGATGCTCGGCGACATTCCGGTCCAACGCAGCGCTGACACCTCCGCAAGCCCGGAGTTCGATGCACTCGTCGCGCTCGCGCCGACGACTATGCCCACCCTAGTGCGCCTCTTCGAGGAAGCATTCCGGCACGGCAAACCCATCGGCGCAGCCGTGGGAGCAGAAAATCTGCTTGAAGAAGCCGGCATTTCACCCACCACCGCCGGCGTCATAACCGGGTCACCTGCGGCCGTTGCAGACGAGATGCTCGTACTACTAGCCGAACACCGGGTCTGGGACCGGCTGGCGTGATCCACAACTCGTTGGTGGGAGCGACGTCGTGTTTACAATTACCAATCAGCCGAATGCATCAGATCGAGCGAAAATAGTCGTCGCGCTGACGGCGATCGACGGCGGAACACGCATGAGATTCATGCAGGGTCGAGGTAGAACGACGCCTCTGGATCGTGGATCAGACGGAGTGTGGCCGCCGCGTGAATGCGTACCCTGGGGTCGCCGGCAAGTAGTGCCTCTCGTGTGGCCTTCTCGCCGGAGTCACCAAGATCCACCATTGCACGTGCAAGACTGCGCTGCACGTCGAGGTCACCCCTGCCGAACTCGTGCTTGAGGTCACCAGCGAGCGCGTCGTGTTTCGAGTGAGGTGCGAGACCAACCGCGGTTCTCCACGCGGTGCGGGCGACCTCATCATCTGCATCGTGCAGATGTGCCACTGTGATTGCCGGCCAAGCGCGAACGTCTCGAAGTTTGGAGAGCGTGTGAAGCGCCTGCGAACGGGCCTGGTGTACCGGAGATGCCAACTCGGCAATCAAACGTTGGAGCACTCGGTCGTGTGTGAGACGAGTCAGTGCCCAAGTCAGCATCTCACGTACGGAGAAATCGGGCTCGATCGCACACCGCTCAACCAAGACCTCTAAAAACGAGTCATCAGGATAAGTTCCCGCCGTGAGAGCCGCCTGAAGTCGGGCCGAAGGATCCATCTGCGAAAGCCCACTGGCAAGTTGCGTGGCCAAGGTCGTCATAGGCTCATTCTCTCAACTGGATGTGTGGAGTCATACTGTGCGTATGGTTCGCAGGCGCACTGCGAGAAGGCTCACAGCAGTGAGTAAAACGGTACCGCAGACGAGCATTGCCATGCCTGTACCGTCGAACCCGTTCTCAAGAGGTTGCCCGCCGAGCGCCCAATACCAGGGCGATCCTTTGCTCACGCTCTCGAACGATTCGATCATCGGGAGCAGCGCGTACACAAGATACCCCAAGACGAGCACCCCGAACGATCCCGCGAGCACGGCACCCGCGCGCAGTCCAAGCCCTGCAAGAGCCAGTGCGAGAGCGGCATGGAACAGGGCAAGGAGGAAGACATTCACGGTCGCCGCGACGACGCCCGTGATGTCGAGCTTCATATCGAAGACTGCAGCACCAACGCCGACTGTGAGTCCGACGAGGAAAGCGACCGCTGCGAGTACGAGTACGACCGAAACGTAACGGCTGAGATAGACGCTGACTCGACTCACTGGGAGTGCGAGCAGAAGTTCGAGACGCCCGGCATCCTCGTCGCCAGCGGTAAGAGCATTCATGTGCATGATGCCGAGCCCCGCAAAGAGCAGGGGGAGGAGCAGCGCATACAGGTTGCCGTTGAGGAAACCCGCCGGAGATGCCAGGGCTTCGAGGCCGAGTGCGGAGATGAGTGCGGGAGACATGTCAGCCACCAGTGAGTCAAGAGAACCGGACTCGTTCATCGAGGGCCAGATAGCCACTACAGATGCGGTGAGAACGAATAGCGCAGCACCCCAGATGAGTGCACCGCGCCGCTGGGCGCCGAGTCCACGACTCAGTAGTTCTGCGTTCATCATGCGTCCCTTTCAGCCTGGGGATGAAGTGGATCGCTGCGATAGAAAGACATGAACGCCTGCTCGAGGTCAGGCTCGGGTGCCGTGAGCGATTCGAGTTCGTACTCGGCGAGTTTTCTGAGCAGCTCACGTGGTGGTCCGGCCCAATGAATCCGTAATTCGTCTGCTCGCGGGGAATCAGCGGATTGTACGCCGGGGAGCGACGTGAAAGCAGATGGATCGGGCGCGGCGCCCGTGAACACGGCCCGGTATTCCTGGGCTGCGCCATGACGGAGTGCATTGGTTGTTCCGTCTGCCACTACGACCCCCGCTCGGATGACAATGATGCGGTCTGCGATGCGTTCGACTTCGCTGAGTATGTGTGACGAGAGCAGCACGCTCGTGCCAGAAGCGGTCACTTCTTCGAGGATCGACATGAACTCGTTCTGCACGAGTGGGTCTAAACCATTCGTAGGTTCATCAAGAATGAGAAGCTCGGGGCGCGCCATCAGCGCACCGACGAGCGCGAGCTTGCGTCGATTGCCTGTTGAGAGGCCACGCACGTGCCGATCCACTTGCACACCGAGCCGGTCGATAAGGCTGTCTCTGAACGATGTATCTACGCCACCGCGAAGTCGAGCCCAGCTCTTGAGGGTCGCGGCCACGGTCAACCTGTCGTCAAGACGAAGTTCACCTGGCGAGTAACCGACCCTCGCGCGTGCATCTCGGCTGCGCAGAGGATCTTCACCGAAGAGACGAACTGTTCCGGCGCTTGGTACCGAAAGGCCGAGCATCATCCGAATGGTCGTGCTCTTGCCCGCACCATTCGGCCCGAGGAAACCGAGCACCCTTCCCGGTTCAAGGTCGAGGTCAAGGCCTTGAACCGCGGTGAAGCTGCCGAACCTCTTGGTCAGTTTCTCGCACTGAATGATCGGAGCCGTGGTCACTCTTCTTCTCCTCGCTCTCAGTTGCGCATAGCTTAGCGTTCGAGATCGGCGGGAACTAGACCTCGGCGGGATCCCAATCGATCCGCACGCGGAGGCCACCCTCGCCGCGAGCCGCGATCGAGAGCGAGGCGCCGTGCGACTGTCAGAAAGATTCAGCTCTGATGAATTGAGAGCGGTGTGATCGCGGCAAGAAAGTCGAAGTCTCGGTCGCGATGCAAAAGATGTGCGTCGGTGCGAACCGCTACCGCCGCGATGAGACAGTCATTGAGGCTGCGAATGGGGTGGCCGTTCTTGCGGCTCAAGACATACAGTTGGGCGGCAGCGCGATAGTCCAGTGCAGGGTTGAGCGGTACAAGGGGCAGTCCGTTTACAAGCTGCGAAATGCGGGATTCTCGCAGAGGAGTATCGGCGCCAGCAAGTAATTCCATAATGATGGGCTCAGTGATGCGTACGTCTTCGCCTGCATCAATAAGTGCTTCGAGCCGCGCAACGGTAGCTTGGTCGCCATTACGGAGATACTCGATCCACACAGATGTGTCGACGAGGATCACCGAGCCTCCCAGGGGTTTTCGCTCGCACGGATTTCTTCGAGATCGGCACCCCACCCAATTCCCTTGAGTTCTTTGAAGAATTCAGAGGTGAGCGGTACGCCGACGAGTCGGCGAAGTGCGAGATCGACCGCATCTTTTTTTGTGTGCACATCGTAACGCTGCATGACGGTTCGAACGAGTTCGTCGTCAATATCAATGTTTGTGCGTGTCATACACCAATGATACACCCTAACTTTTGGGCGAGTGCTGGGTGGATCGCAGCTGGTTCGGGGGAACCGACCGGCCGATCGATTGGCGCGGGGAGGTGCCCGCATATGGTGGCCGCACGATGGCGCGCGGTGAAGACGTGCCTCGGGTTTCTCCAGTACTCAGCGACCGAGACCTCTCGTCGACGATCACGCCGCCGTTGCCGCTCCCCGGTCGTCACGGAGCTGATGGTGAGCCGCCGTCGGTGCAGTCGACAAAGGATGACCGGTAACTGCATGTGCCACTATGACCTCAACAGTGCGCAGCAAAGGAGCTCGCAATCAATCGAGGAGCATCAGCGCACGTGCGTGCTGCAGCGCATTTTCACGATCGATGATGCCGAGACGCAGCAAGCTTGTGACACCGTAAGCGAGGGAAACGACAAGTTGCGCCCGCTGCACCGCCAGAGTCGTTTCTGCCATGTGCGGCTCGAGCGTGTGTGCGACGAGCTGCACGATTCTGCTGTACATCGGTGCAAGCGAGGGAGAGTCGGGATTAGTCGTGCTCGCGTACGCATTGAGGTGGTCGAGTACGATGTCGTCATCGGGGCGTGAGATTTGCCACGTATCGCCGAACAGTTCTCGCACGACAAGATCGCGTTGCGATTCAGTTGGAGCGCCCAGCACCAGCTCTTCTAGGCTGCCAGCGTAGCGTTCGGTGTACAGGTTTACGAGGGCCTGGAGCTGATCCGCCTTGTTTCCGAGGTAGTGCCGAATGTGGCTTCTCGAGTACCCAGACTTCTCGGCGATGAGCCCAGTCGTGAGTCCGCCGATGCCGACCTCCCGGATACATGCCTCGATGGCATCCAGAATCTCTGACTCTCGCTGCACGGCGAGACTTGGTCTCATATTGGACTCCTTTCCGGTTCAACGATAGTCACGCGATATCGAATTGAAACATCGCAAGTAGATTGTCTACTTGACAAACTACTGGATTCCCCATTCAATATGAAGCAGCGAACACGCAAAAATACCGTTGGAATGGGTCAGCGTTGACCCGGGGAGCGAGCAAACGATGTACCTCCGAAGAGCTTCGAGCATATGTTTGGCGGCCGGCCTCACAGTGGCGCTGGCTTCTTGTGCTGGTGGGGGTGGTGGATCCACAAACCAAACCGACGACGAAATTGAATTTACAGACATCACGCCCGCGGGCACGGTGCCGCTCGACGAGATTGTTTGGAACCTGCCATACGGCGAACCGACGAGCCTTGACCCAGCGTTTTCGAGCTCCGAGTCGAACTCCGCAATAGTTGGCAACCTGTGCGAGAGTCTGCTCCTGCAGAACCCCGATTTCACGACGAGCCCAAATCTTGCGAACGTCGAGCAAACCGACGATGTGACGTTTGAGGTGCAGATCGATGAGCGCGCCGTCTTCTGGGATGGCACCCCGGTGACTGCCGACGACGTGAAGTTCAGCATGGAGCGCCTGCGCGCAGATGAGCTTGGCTCATCCTGGGCGGGAGTGCTCTCAAACATTGCATCGATCGATATTCACGATGAACGCGCACTCACGATCAAGCTGTCACAGCCGGACGTGCTCTTCGCAGCGCACCTGGCAACTCCCGCCGCGGTTGTCGTGCAGAAGGAGTTTGCCGAAGCTGCGGGTGAATTCGGCAGCGCAGCCGACGGAGTGATGTGCTCAGGCCCGTTCGAACTTACCGAGTGGAACATCGGCCAAGATGTTGTGCTGACGAAGCATCAGGACTACTGGAATCCCGAAGGCGCTGCCGTTAGCGAATCGGTGCGATTCACGTTCAACACCGACGCGGCATCGGCTGCGACCGCCATGCAGAATGGTGAGATCACCGGGTCGTACAACTTCCCGGTCTCTGCACTCAGCTCGCTCATGCGGAGTGACGGTTCGGTGACCTACGGAACGTCGCTCGGCCTGTACGGCATCATGACCATCAACACCGACACAGGGCCGTTGAGCGATGTGAAGATTCGTGAGGCTCTCGAATTGGCGATTGACTACGAGGGTATCCGCGATGGTGTGTTCGCAAGCGCGGCCGAGGTGAACAAAACCTTCACCCCGCGCTCGGCATGGGGATACTCGGAAGACATCTTCCAGGCCGCTTGGGATGAGATCCAGGCCGGCGTGACCGACCTCGATCGGGCGAAAGCGCTCGTAGAGGAGGCCGGAGCCCCGAGTGAAACCATCACACTCTCGTACTACGCAGATCTTCCCGAAGACGCCCAGGTCGCAGCATCAGTGCAGGCGTCGGCAAAGAGCATCGGACTCGACGTTGAGCTCAAAGCCCAGACCGCATCAGAGAATCTTGCCATGTACTTCGACGCGGCAGCGCGCGAAGGCATCGACATGATGATCTGGGCGGGCTACCTTGATGCGCCTGAGCCGGCGGCGTACTACCAGTACTACACTACTGACGGAGTCTTCAACGTCGCAGGGTTCAATAATGCCGAGTTCGACGATCTCGTGTACACCTCCCGCGGCACGATCGACGATGACGAACGTGCGACCCTGATCACACAGGCGCAAGCGATCTACGCAGAGAACCGCATCAACTTCCCAATCGTTTCGCAACACAACCGGCTCTTCATGGCCGATGGGGTGACCGGTGCGGTAGTGTCGCAGGCCTTCTACTACTCGCCATGGGCGGCAAAGGTCGGCGGCATCGATGGCGAATGAGTTGAAACTCGCACCGCTCGCCGAGAGCGATCAGCGTTCGACCGAGCATTTGGTTGTGATGCGTGACGGAGTGCGTCTCGCAACCGACGTCTACTTGCCAGACAGGGCGCTCTGGCCGGTGCCAGCGGTGCTCGTGCGCCTGCCGTACGACAAGTCGGGTCGCTACACCTTCTTGCCGTCGATTGGTGAATATTTTGCGGCGAAGGGCTTCGCCTGTGTGGTGCAGGATGTGCGCGGCAAGTATCGCTCAGAAGGCGAACGCGTGCCATTCTTTAACGAAGCAAACGACGGTTGGGACACAGCGGAGTGGATCGTGCTGCAGGACTGGTCCGACGGTGCGATCGGCACCTGGGGTGACTCGTACTACGGGTTTACCCAGTGGGCTCTTGCGAGCCTGCACCACCCCGCGCACCGTGCAATGGTGCCGCGAGTGACTGGCCACCATTTCGGCGACATGCGGCCGGGAGGGGGAATGCCGACGCGCACCCTACTCGACTGGGTCGTTGACGCGTGGGCGCTGAACGAACTGGTTATCGAGAACGGGGCGGATCACGAGGTGCGCCCGGCGCTCGAGTCGACCCACCCAGAGCTCAGCGCGGGCCAGGAGTTACTCAGGGAGTACATTGCGGTGGCAGAGCACCCGGCTGAGTTCACCGCGAGGCTTTTCCCGCAGGGTGATCCCGCCGCAAATCTGCGAATCCCCGCGCTTCACACTGGCGGGTGGCTCGACAACCTGCAGTACTGGCAGCTCGATGACTGGTACGCGAGCCTTGCGTCGCCCGCTGGAGAGCACCAGTTTCTCCGAATGTGGTCGAACGACCACGAGGATTATCTCTGGAGAGAACCCGGAACCGAGCTCGGCCAAGATTTTGGTGAGTCGGAAGACGCGCTTCGCAGGCACATTCCGTCATTGCTCGCCGAAGTCATGTCGTTCTTCGACCACTATCTCCGGGGTGAGACCGGTCGGTGGTCGGCGCCAGTGGTCTCGTACGAGCACATTCGCATCGGCAGGCGGATCGCCGCGGAATGGCCACCGAAGCGAGTGCGCGCGCGGAGCCTCGCACTCGATGGTGACCAACTGACCGATCCACGAAGCCTGAGAGAAACGCACTCGGTGAGCTGGGTGCACGACCCGAGTAATCCGGTGCCGTACCTCATTGAGTCGGAGTGGGATCAGAACCGGCCGGGGTTGCCCGACGAGCAGCACGTGCACCTGCGAGACGACGTCGTGACGTTCACGGGTGAGCCATTGGTGGATCCCCTCGATATCGTTGGTCGCGTCGAGTTCACGGCACGGGTCTCGGCCGAGACTGAGTGCACACACGTGATGGTGCGGCTGTGTGACGTTGCGTCCGATGGTTCCGCACGACTGGTGCTCGCAAACGCAGTAGAGGTGCTCGCCGATGGTGAGACTCCGTTCGCAGTGCGGCTAGGAGATACGGCCTATAGGTTTCCAAAGGGGCACCGCATGCGCCTCGCAATCTCGACGTCGCTCCACGGCCAGTACGTCGTGCACCCTGGTACCGACGAAGACGCTTGGCTTGCCACCGAAACCAAGGCGGCTCGGCAAGAACTGCACCTCGCTGGTGCCGAACTTCGATTCACGCAGGA
>JBEBUJ010000018.1:0-38131 GCA_040393365.1 Leucobacter denitrificans | reverse complement strand
ATCTGGTCGGCACTCACCAAACGCACACCGGTGCAGACCGGCATTCTGCTCACAACCTCAACGCTCTCGGCGATCCCTGCCTTCGTTGCAGCGCTGCTGCTCATGCTTGTGTTCTCTGGATATTTCGGCTGGTTCCCGGCCTATGGAACCGGCGACCCGACGTTTGCCAGCCGTGTCTTTCACTTGACATTGCCGGCATTCGCACTTGCGCTGACCTACATTGGCCTCATCGCACGCGTGACAAGCAACTCGCTGAAGCAAGAGATTGCGTCTGACCACGTGCGCACGGCACGGCTTCGAGGTCTCGAGGGAACCTATCTCTTCCGTCACCACGTGCTGAGAAACGGTCTGAACCCGATCCTGTCTTACGGAGGTGTGTTGGTAGCGGGACTGCTGGTGACGAGCCAGCTGGTTGAGTATGCATTTGGACTGAACGGGATCGGCCGACTGCTCGTGGAATCGGTGAGGAACATCGATTTTGCGGTCGTGCAGATCGTCACGATTCTGATCGTCATGTCGTTCATTCTGACGAACACGGTGGTCGACCTCGCTGCACCCCTGGTGAACCCTCAGATACGGAAGAGGTTAGCCAAATGAGCAGACCACTCCCAACGTTGGCTATTGCGCTGAGGCCCACTCGAAGACGCAAGATTCGATGGGGCTACTCGGTAAGCCTAGGAATCATCGTCGTCGCCGTGGCTTCAGCGGTGCTCGCCCCGCTCATTGCGCCCTTCGATCCACTCGCGGTTAATCTGCAGGCAATCAATGCTGCACCGGGAACTGACGGTCACCTGCTCGGCACCGATGCGAGCGGACGAGACATTCTCAGTCGCATCATGTTCGGAGCGAGAACGTCTCTGCTCGGTCCGCTGCTTGCCATCGTTGTCGCTGCCGTACTCGGTATCGCGCTCGGTGCGATTGCGGCATGGAATGGCGGGTGGATCGACGCCGCACTTTCGCGCGTGACAGACTTCCTATTTGCGTTTCCCGGCCTGCTCGCTGCGGTATTCACCGTGGCGCTGTTCGGCACCGGCATCGTGGCTCCCGCAATCGGCATTGCCATTGCGTATTCACCGGTGATCGCGAGGCTCACGCGCACCGTGATCGCCGCGGAGCGTAACAAGCTCTATGTTCGAGCTGACGAGGTGCTGGGGTTTGCACCCGCGTGGGTGCTCGTGCGCACGGTGATGCCGAATGCGCTCCCGATTGTGATTTCTCAGTGCATCCTGAGCTTTGGGTATGCGCTTGTCGACCTTGCTGCGCTGTCGTTCTTGGGACTCGGTGTGCAGGCGCCAACTCCAGACTGGGGCGTCATGCTCAATGAGAGTTCGAGTTCGATGTTGCAGGGAGCCTGGTGGGTCATGCTGTTTCCATCGGCAGTCATCGTACTTGTCGTCGTCGCGTTCAACATTGTTGGTGAAGAGTTGATGGCCCGGCGAGCAGGAGCGCTCCGATGAACCCAGTGATTCAGGCCACGAACTTCAGCCTTGAACTTCCCCAGGCGGGGTACGAGCGACCCGTACTCGATCGCGTCACGCTCGGCGTCAAGCGGGGCACAACACTCGGGATCGTCGGTGAATCGGGGAGCGGAAAGTCGCTCCTTTCCAAGGCGCTCCTCGGCGATGTGCCCGACGGCGCGGTCGTATCGGGTCAACTCTCCGTCGCGGGCACCGATGTGATTGGTGGATCGTCGCGCGAGTTGAGAGATCTCCGGCAGCGGCACGCGAGCATGGTGTTTCAAGACCCAAAGGCCTCGGTGAATCCCGTGCACCGAATTGGCGACTTCTTGACGGAGCACGTGGTGAAAAGTGGGGTGATGAGACGCGCACAGGCACACCGTCGGGCTCTGGAACTGCTCACGAGCCTGCAGTTGCACGATCCATCTGGTGTGATGCACAGGTACCCGTCTGAGCTCTCCGGCGGAATGCTGCAGCGGGTCGTCATTGCCGCGGCGCTCATGAACGAACCGGAACTGATCATTTGCGATGAGGCGACCACCGCGCTCGACGTGACGACGCAGGCAGAGATCGTGCAAATTCTCAGGCGACTCACCAGGGACTCATCGGTGACGCTTGTGTTTGTCACGCATGATCTCGAACTCGCTGGTGACCTGTGTGATGAGCTCTGCGTACTTTACGCGGGTTCGGTGCTCGAACTTGGACCGACGCAGGAAGTGCTCGATGCGCCGAAGCACCCGTACACTTCGGCACTCTTGCGTTCGACGCCGCGACTGAGCGACGTCAAGCGCGTGCTGCCGTCAATTCCGGGAGTGGTGTTGCCACTGACTGAAAACCCCACCGGGTGCGTGTTCGCCGATCGCTGTCCACTCGTCATGGACGAGTGTCGAATGGCGCCTATCGCAATGCGGGGCGATGATCAGTGGGACTGGAGATGCCTCACCACGGCGAGTACGGAGGGGGTGCAGCATGTCGCTCATTGAGGTGACGGGGCTCACCAAGCAGTTTTCGAGCAACGCTGATCCGGCGGTTGATGACGTCGCGTTCTCAATTCCACACGGTGGATCGCTTGGCCTTATCGGAGAGTCCGGATCCGGGAAAACGACTGTTGCGCGAATGATACTCGGCGTCGAGGTGCCAACGTCGGGGATTGTCCGATCCGATGGCGTTGAATATGAGCCATGGAGTCGGCGCGCGATGAATCGCAGGGAGCGGGCAAAGCGTACTCAGATCGTGTTTCAGGATCCCTACCTGTCGCTCAACCCGAAACTCACGATCGGTGAGTCGGTTGAATCAGTGCTGCGACTTCACGGTGCGAAGCGGGGTGCGGCTGAGCGCCAGTGTGACGACCTGATGGCTGCCGTCGGTCTCGGGAAACGTGAGAAGGAAGCGTTGCCACGTGCTCTGTCAGGTGGTCAGCGGCAGCGGGCGGCAATCGCTCGCGCTCTTGCAGTGCAACCACGTCTGCTCATCCTTGACGAGGCAGTTGCAGCACTCGATGTTTCGGTGCAGGCACAGATTCTCAATCTGCTCAACGAGCTCCGGGCGGAGCAGGGTCTTGCCTACCTGTTCATCACACACAATCTCGCCGTTGTACGTTATGTCACCGATGAAGCGGTGGTCTTGCAACGCGGCAGGGTTGTCGAGAGCGGGCCGACTGAAACACTGCTCAGCAATCCACACCACGAGTACACGAAACAATTGATCGCTTCGGTTCCGGGAACGGCGAGAAGAGGATAGTGGCGATGAACAGTCATCGAGTTGCATTGGTTGGCGGCCTCGTGTGGACCGCGGGATACTCCGCGCCGCGAAAGCTCGACGTGATGATCGAGAAAGGTCGCATCGCCGCGGTAGCGGAACGCGGCGACCTTGACCTATCGGGGGCCTCGACCCATGATCTCGCAGATCAGCTCCTCGTGTCCGGCTTTCAAGACGCCCACCTGCACGCGGCGAGCGGCGGCCTCGACCTCCTGACCTGCGACCTTTCGCAACTGCAGTCTGAAGAGGAGATCCTTGACGCTGTGAGGGAGTATGCCGACCGGCACACCGAGCTTCCATGGATCATCGCGGGTGGTTGGAATCGCGAGATTTTTACGCGACCAGACGAGCCAACACGGCAGGCTCTCGACAGTGCAGTGCCAGATCGCCCGGCCGTGCTCATTCCGTACGATCGGCACGGACTTTGGGCAAATAGCATGGCGCTCGCCGCAGCGGGCGTTGACTCAGGCACACCCGATCCGCCGAAAGGCATCATCTATCGCGATGCCGATGGCGCACCGAGCGGCGTCGTCGAGGAAGGTGCAGTCGCGCTCATTCGTGCGGCGATGCCGCCCGTGACGACGAAAGATCTCAAGGGCGCGATTGTCGCTGCGCAGGAGTACCTGCTCCCACTCGGTGTCACGGCGGTGCAGGATGCCCTCGTGGGAACTGGGCTCGGCATGCACGACCAGCATGAGGCATTCTGTGAGCTGCTCGGAGGCACTGAGCTTCGTTTACGTGTGACGACCGCGCTCTGGTGGGATCCTGCACGCGGACCTGAGCAAATCGATGAACTACTCAGGCGCCGTCACGCACTTGAGGCGAGCGGCAGTGAAGAGTGGATCGTCGCCGATACGGTCAAGGTGATGGTGGATGGCACCGGGCTTGTATTCATGGACGAGGAGCAGGTGCGTGAGGCGACTGTGCTGCTTGACGCGCACGGCTTCACCGTGCATTACCACTCGTACGGAGATGCGACCACGCGTTGGGTGCTTGACGCGGTCGAGGAAGCGATTCGTCGCAACGGCAAGCGGCCGCGTAGGCACCATATCGCGCATCTCTTTGTGGTCACGGAGGAAGACTTCGCAAGGTTCCGAGCCCTCGGTGTCACCGCAACGGTGCAGGGATTCTGGGCTGGGTCTGAGGTTCCGCATGAGCGGCTCGGCCATTCGACGATGACGGAGGATCCACACACGCGAGAATATGCGTATGGCAGGCTGCTCGCGGCCGGTGCCCATTTGGCGGCGGGCAGCGATTGGCCCGTTACCACCGCGAATCCGCTCGAGGCGATGCGGGTGGCTGCTGGAGTGCATCCGGATCACGGTGTGACGCATTCCATTCCCGAGCGCGACCGTGTAGACCTCCACGCGATGATGACCGCATATACCGCTGGATCTGCGTGGGTCAATGGCCGAGGGCTGACTACGGGTCGCATCGCGGTGGGCTATGCCGCCGACTTTGCCGTGATCGATAGGAACGTATTCGCGAGTGAGCAAGACCTACTCGGTGCTCGGATAACCGAGACCTGGATCGACGGGATGCAGGTCTTCACGCTTACTGCATCCTCGACGGCTCCTGCGTACGTGCACACGCCGAGCGCGAGAAAGCCCCCGAGACGGACGTAACTACGATTCGCCCCGGGGGCACTTGCGCTCATACCCCGTGTTTGGGAGTGCTAGGAGGTGAGCGTCTTCTCGTCGCTCACCTGAGCAGTGATATTTGTTGATGTCTCAACCTGAATCTTGCGCGGTTTCGCCCGCTCGCTCAGCGGAATGATCACGCTGAGCACGCCGTTGTCGTAGGACGCTGAGATCGCTGCGACGTCGACACCTTCACCGATGCTGAACTGGCGAAGATAGGTTCCCGCAGGGCGTTCCTGGGTCAGCCATTTCACGCCCTCGGCAGTGTTCTCAGTGCGATGCGCTCGAATGGTGAGCAATTGGCCATCAACATCAATGTCGACCGAACCCGGGTCGACTCCGGGAAGGTCGGCGTTGAGTACGTATCGCTCGTCTTCTCGATACAAATCAACGGGCATGACTCGAGGCGCGGTTCTTGCCTGGAAGAGGCTTGACGCCATGCGGTCGAGTTCGGTCAGTGGATCAAAAGTCAGTGCCATGATGAATCGTTCTCCTTCCGGGTATAGAACTTGAGTCGATCACGCTCAAGTATTTATAGATTAGCACTCTCACGTGGAGAGTGCTAAAAGTTTGCTCAAAACTCGCTGAAAAATGAGCCATTACCGCACGTCGATCTACCCGGTTGTGTTGCACGAAGGCGATGAGTCAGCGAGAGAACTCCTTCTCAAGCGCCTGGACACACTGGTCAACGATGACTTCGAACATACGCCTTCCGAGTTCTTCGTTTGCCCCCCAGGCAGTGCGCAGTATCCCTGAAGGATCAACAAGACCATCACGCTCAGGGAGGACGGTATAGACCGGTGGCGGCACGGATCCCATCCGGTTCTCGATCTTGTCAGCAAGGACTCTCTCCGGGGCGATGTGCATAAGAAGAGAGGTCTCGATTACGCCTGCGTGCTCTGCTTCCCATCCGGGAAAGTTGCCGTCGAATATGGAATCGAGTGCCTCGGGAGGAATAATCGTCCACCATTCCAGCACTACGACGTTCGCGTCGACATGGTTGAGCGCCCGTTTTGCGCCCTCAATAGCAAAGTGAGTGTTCTCCAGGTGTCCGTTGATTATGGCAACCTGTGTGTGTCCATGGTTTGCGTAAGCAACGACCAAGTCTTCAACGATTCGCGTGAAAGTCTCACCTTGAAGGCTGATAGTGCCCGGGAACAGTTCCCCGCCCCCGCTCACGGGAAGTGATGCGCAACCGTAGTTGAAACGCGGGCCTACCACGGCACCTGTACGCTCAGCCACTGCCTTCGAAATCGCAGTGGCAATGTGGGAGTCGGTATCAACAGGCATGTGAGCGCCGTGTTGTTCAATGGCGCCGACGGGAATAATCACCGGAGCCCCGGGCGTAATCTCCCATGCGGTTTTATCCTGCATCAAAGTTTGGTTGTTTGCGGCGGATGAGTACATACAGCAATCTCCATTGGTTGGTGTCGATTCTACTTTTGTAGATCAATACTATCCAATAATTGATGAAATAAGGGCAGATGGAGTGATATTGATGTTCAATCACGTAATGGCGGCTATGTGATTCCCTGCGCCCGTAGTGCGGTCTTCATTTCCGCGGGAGTAAGGGCTGCAAAACGGGAATACGTCTCATCGACGTGACTGGTGACGTAACGGCAAGCTGAACTACGGTCCCCCGCGACCAAGGCGTAATAAATATGCCTGTGCTCATCGAGATAGCTTTCATCCTGTTCGAATTCTTGCTCGTGTGCTGCCAGCGTGCGAAGGTAGAGCATCTGTTCGCGGTAAAGCGATTCAAAGAGCTGAGACAGTCGGTCGCTGTTGTAGTTCGCAACGAGTGAGGCGTGGAACCGTCGATCCGCCTCAATCGTTTTCTCTCGATCCTGCTCTGCGGTTACGACTTCTAGCTCTCGAAGCGCCTCTCCCACAGCTCGCAGCCGCTCCTCTGACATTGGTATAGAGACGGCTCCGGACTCTAAGCCCCGCCTACAGAGATGTAGGCTTTGCAAGTTTTCGCTGGACGGAGATTTGACTACCGCGCCACGATGAGGTTCTCGAGTGATGAGACCTTGGAATTCAAGAAGCATTGTCGCCTCACGGACCGTCGTGCGAGACGTGTCGAAACGCTCCGCAAGCGCCACTTCCCTCAACCGCTCGCCTGGATGGATTTCTCCGGATGCGATCAAGTCTGTAATCTGGCTGCTTATTCGCTGCACCGCGCTCACATTATGCCTCTCATCTCTCTCATTTAACATGATGAGTTGTTCGTTTGGCCCTTCACTTTAGTGGATTGCAAGAGTTGGCAGTTCGATGAACTGCAAGCATCGCATTCGGAGGAGTCCATATGCCGCCTGTTATTCGACTCTTGCTGCACCAGGCGTCGCCCAGATACTCAGGAGCTCATAGCTGAGATGAGCCGCAGCGAGTGCTGTGACGTCTGCATGATCGTAGGCTGGTGCTACTTCGACCACGTCTGCTCCCACTACGTTGAGATCCCGGAGTTCACGCACAAGGTAGAGCAATTGCGCACTTGAAAGGCCGCCTGGTTCGGGTGTTCCCGTGCCAGGTGCAAAGGCAGGATCGAGAACATCTATATCTATGGAGACATAGACATTTCTTCCTTCGAGACGTTGCTTGATTCTTTCTGAGATCTCCTGAATGGGAGTGGTCGTAAAATCGCTTGCGGGAATAACCGAGAAACCAAGATTCCGGTCCTCGGAGAAGTCGTGGCGACCATACACGGAGCCACGAATTCCGACATGCAGGCATCCGTCCGGGTCGAGCAGCCCTTCTTCCGAAGCCAGACGGAATGGCGCGCCGTGATGGATTTCAGAGCCGAAGTAGCTTTCCCAAGTATCAAGATGAGCGTCGAAATGTACCACCGCAATCGGCCCGTGTTTAGCCGCCAGAACCTTCAGGGACGGATAAGCAATCGTGTGATCACCGCCGAGAAGGACGAGCTTTTGACCCTCTGAGGTCGCCGATGCTATCCCCGCCTCAATGACTTTCACCGCGTTCGAGAGGTTGAACGGTGTGACCGCGAGATTACCAAGGTCTGCTACTTGGTGCGCAAGAAAGGGGAATCGGTCCTGGTCGAAATTGTATGGGCGCAACAGGCGGCTTGCGGCGCGAATCTGCTCCGGGCCGAAACGAGCACCCGGTCTGTAAGTGACACCCGAGTCAAACGGTACTCCAAGTACACCGGCATCGAACTTTGAGACTTGATCTACGCGCGGAAGGCCCGCAAATGTCGAAGGAGTTGAATAGCGAGGCGCTTCGCTGAAATCGAACTGGCCGAGAATTTCCTCTCCGTTTGCTTGTTCATGTCGCACGAACTTTGGCTGCATCTCCATCGTGATTGCTCCTTCAACTCATTGCTGTCTGTGATCCCTGCGGGCGGTGTTGACATGGCTAGAAGTCGACCCTACGATAAGTTAATCACGTTTTGTAGAACAATAAAGTTCAAAACTGAGAGTATCGAGGAAGATATGCAACAGGTTGTAGAGCAAACGAGACTGGGTGGGTTCATACTCAGCACACTGAGTTCTGTTGGGATCACGCAGATATTCGGCATCCCGGGCGTGCATAACCTCGAACTGTTCCGCGATATCGAGCGATATGGAATTCAAGTAACCATCCCTCGTCACGAGCAGGGCGCGGGATTTATGGCTGACGCATACTTCCGGGTTACGGGCCGCCCTGCAGCGTGTGTTCTCATTACCGGCCCTGGAGTGCTCAATGCTCTCACCCCGATTGCACAAGCCTGGCACGACTCAATTCCGATGCTTGTTCTTGCGTCCACGATCGAAGACCATCAGCTAGGCCAGCATTCTGGCGCACTACATGACACTCCTGATCTTGTGGAAACACTTCGCCCTTACACCTGCGTGAGTGCGAGAGTACGGAGTTCGAGTGAGTTCGCAGAGGTGTTAGGACAGGTCCTTCACGCTTGGAAACTCGAAAGACAACGCCCCGCATACATCGAGGTCCCGCGTGACCTGCTTCGTGAGATGGCGGAAGACGCTTCCGAACTTCCTCGCGAGTTTACGATGGATGCCTCCGTAAACTCAGTATCGAGAGCAGATTACCGATTTGAGATCGGGAGCGCCTTGGAGGAAATCCGAACTGCTCGTTGCCCAGCAATTATTGCGGGTGGCGGGGTGCAACAGGATCGAGACTTGCTTCAGAAGTTTGCTGAACTCATCGATGCACCAATCGCCCTCACGGGGAACGCAAAGTCTGCGATCTCTTCAAAGCACCCATTGAGCTTGGGCACGTCCATTGGCAATCCTGCTACCAAGCGTTTGCTTGAGTCCGCAGATGTGGTGATCGCACTAGGTACCGAACTCTCCGAAACCGAGTATCTGAACTCGGGCGAATCACCTGCTCAACTGGAACGCGTAATTCGAGTCGATGTCGATCCCGAAACGATCCGCCGCTCGCAAGCCGGCTCTGCAAACATGAGATGTGGGGACTGGCTGAGAACTGCAGTGGAAACACTGTCCGAAAAGGACGTGCATCAGGCCGAGTACTCCGGCTCTGTGCGGGCGAAAGCGGTTCGGGACGAAATAGAGAGGGCGCGAAGCTCTGATCCGTTCTCGGAGTGGGTACAGGCAATTGAACACGCTGCGCCACCCAACACAATCTTCGCGCTGGATTCTGCACAATTGGCTTATCAAAGCCATGAGTATATGGAACTCAAGGATGCTCAACGCTGGTTGGCTCCATACGGGTTCGGTACGCTCGGACCCGCTCTTCCTATGGCAATCGGTGCGGCGGTCAGTGAGCCAAGAACACCAGTAATTGCGATTGCGGGCGACGGAGGATCTCTGTTCACCATCGCAGAGCTTGCGACTGCGAAAGACCTTCACCGCCAGATCACTCTGATCATCTGGGATAACACCGGGTATAAGGAGATTGAGAACTCGTTCAATGCACACGGCATTGAGCCAGTTGGCGTTGTGACGAGCGCGGATAACCTATCAAAGATCGCAGAAGGTTTTGGCGCGCATGTTGATGAAGTTACGTCACCATCAGACTTCTCGCGATGCCTAGAGCAGGCTCTGGCCCGTCAAGAACTCAGTGTGATCAGAATCGTTGCCCCTGCCAGCATGAAGGTGCAGGCGACGAGCGCTGAGCCGCAAATATAGACACCCACTCAAACAACACTGCCGTTTAAAGAGAAAGTGGAACCCGATGCGAAAACTCGAATTATTCAACAAGCCCCGAACGTTACTGAGCACTGAGAATTCAATTTCTCGACGCTCACTACTCAAGGGAGCTGTAGGCGTTTCGGCGTTTGCCGCTGCTAGCGCCCTTGCGGCCTGCGCACCAGGCGGCGGAAGCGGCGGAGGCTCCGGCGGCAAGAGGGGCGTTGTGAATGTATTGGCATGGAGTGGGCATTCAGACAGTGCACTACTCGATCCGTTCCAAAAGGAAACGGGGATCACTGTACGCGTCAAGGAGTACACTGATGCAAGCCAGATGGTTGCTCTCGCAACCACTTCGCCGCCTGGTACGTACGATGTGATCCACGTAGATCCCGAATACATTGGTCAGCTCCGGGCCGCAAATGCGCTCCAGCCCCTAGACCCGAGCGACTTCCCCGACGCCGAGGAAGACTTCCTGGAAGAGTTCAAACCGAGCAGCAAATTCCCGATCCACTGGTACGACGATGAGATGTACGCCTTGGCCTGGGGCTTTGATTACATCGCGCTGGCTTACAACACAGATGTGTACTCGCCGAGTGATGTTGAAACGTACGAAGTTATGATGTCGAGCGAGGCGAAGGGCAAAGTGGGAATGCTCGACTGGTGGAGTAATCCACTCGGTCCTATCAGCATGTGGGCGGGCAATAAGGATCCATTCAACGTCACCGCGGATGAGTTTGCGGCACTCGAATCAGTACTTTCAAAGCTACGACCGCAGATGTCTGGTTTCTACACTGTCGCGAACATTATCCAGAACCTGGGAACCGGACAAGTGAATCTTGTGCCCGGCGGTGGACGTCAATTTACAATCGGGTTGATTCAAGAAGGCAAACCGGTCTCAAGCGTGGTGCCGAAGGAAGGTGCGGTGCAAACGACTGAGTCACTCACACTTGCTGCAGGCGCGCAGAATGTTGACGGGGCGAAAGAGTTCATTCGATACTGCATCTCTCCCGAGGGCAATGCGCAGAAATCGCTCTTGAAGGCATACCAAAATGCCCCTGTCAACGAGAAGACGTGGAAACTGATTCAGGACACGGAACCTGAATGGGCAGAACTGCTCGGCCTGAATACGGGGCCAGACGGTGTACTGGCTCCTATGCGAGAAGGACGCACCGCGCTTCGAAGGCTCCCGGAGAACCAGACACCAGAAGAGTGGCAGGATCTCTGGACGCGGTTTAAGGATATGTAGACAGAATGTCGAAAGAAATCGGTGTGCTCACTGCCACCACTGATGCGATCCTGAGGAAGCCTGAGCGGAAACAGCGCGACCTCCTCCTCAGGATCGCACTCGGCACACCACTCATGGTGTGGCAAACGGCGTTCTTCCTCGTGCCGCTGCTCCTCATGTTCGCGATGACAGTGTGGATCGTCGAGAACTTCACGGTTGTTCCCGCGTTGGAGTGGTCGAATTGGACTCGCACACTCACGGACCCTGTGTTCTATGGTGCGCTCGTTCGAACTCTCATCACTGCAACGTGCGCGGCAGTTGTCGGCGTTGTGATTGGGCTCCCATTCTCGTTCGCTGTCGTTCGCGGTTTAAGTGCGAGAGCGCAGAAGGTCGCACTCGTTTTCCTCATCGTTCCCTTTTTCACGAGCTACCTCATGCGAGTCTTTTCGTGGCAGTTCATGCTCGCGGACAACGGGGTGCTGAACGTGCTCGTGAGTTCGATTGGCATTCGCGGAGTCAACTTACTGGACACACCAGTCGCACTCGTTATTGGTTATCTCACGTACTCTTTCCCGCTCATTTGCGTCATCCTCATCTTGAGTATCAAGACGCTCGACCACAACCTCGAAGATGCGGCGAGAAACCTGGGGGCTGGCCCAATCCGAATCTTCTTTCGCGTGGTTGTGAAAGGACTTAAACCAAGTCTGATTGCCGCGGTCACATTCGCTGGAATTCTGGCGTTCGGCGATGTAATCACTCCTCAAGTTCTCGGCGGAGGCAATTTCATCATGCTCGGCAACCTCGTCGTAGACACGGTAAAGGGCGGAATTGACTTCCCCCGAGCCGCAACGATCGGGGTTGCAATGGTGGTCACCATCATGACAGTGACCATCGTGAGCTTTATACTCGCGTTCCCACCGAAGAAGAGTCGCTCATGATCAATCGCAGAGTTTCGATATCCACTCGGATCGCGCGTATCGCGATGCTCATTGTTGGTTTTGGTTTCCTCTATGTACCCATCTTGGGTCTCGTAGTGTTCTCGTTTAATGATTCTCGATTTCCGAGCTTGCCGTGGAGTGGTTTCACTCTGCGCTGGTATCGAGATTTCGCCTCAAACCCTGACATCGTCGCGTCTCTTGTAAATAGTCTGACGGTGGCAGTACAGGTAGGGTTCTTTGCGCTCGTGCTTGGCTCACTTGGTGCGTATTTAGTTGCACGGTGGGAATTTAAGGCAATGAACGCTCTACTTGGATTCTGGATCATGCCTCCTACCGTTCCCACGTTGATACTGGCACTTGCCTTGCTCATGTACTTCAACCAGCTCCACATCACAGGAACCCTCACTGCAGTGATTCTCGGTCATACGGGTCTCGCATCGGCATTCGTTGTTGCGGTGATGAGGCTCAGATTCGTGGCGCTCGACCCCAACCTTGAAGAAGCATCGGTAAACCTCGGGTTTAGCCGTTGGGCCACCTTCTGGCGTGTAACCGCACCACAGATAGCGCCGGGTGCGGCAGCATCGTTCTTTATTGCTATGGCGGTTTCATGGGATGAGTTTGTGATCGCATGGTTCTTGAGTGGGTTCGATACGACGCTCCCGGTGCAAATGTTCGGCGTGCTTAGTGGGTATGTGAGTCCGATGATTAATGCCGTTGGAACCTTTGTATTCGCGGTAACTACGCTGCTCGTCTTAGCCGCGCTGCTCATTTTGAACAGGCCGGTGGGTGGTAAGAAGCCGCTGGAAGTCGAGCGAGTTCACGCCGACGAGTTATCTCGAAAGGAAGGATGAATCATGGAGCTCAAAGAATCTCAGGCTCACACTCAAGTTGACGCTCCGCTCGTCTCATTTGAAGGAGTTTCGAAGCGATTCGGCAACGTTGAGGCGCTTAAGCGAATTGACTTGGAGGTTTTGCCCGGCGAATTTATCGCCGTGATCGGCCCGAGTGGATGCGGCAAAACCACGCTCCTGAGGTTGCTTGCGGGTCTTGAGGAACCCTCTTCGGGACGGATGACCCTGGCGGGTACGGATCTTGCGACCGTCGCGGCCGCTAAGCGTCGCACGCCGATGGTCTGGCAGAACTACGCACTTTTTCCGTTCATGACAGTACGCCAGAATGTCGAATTCGCACTGAAGGCAATCAAGACGCCAACTGGCGAATTGTCTTCTCGGGTGGACGAGTATTTACGCAAGCTCGGAATTGAGCATCTCGCAGAGAATGAAATCGCAACGATCTCCGGTGGTCAAAAGCAGCGCGTTGCCCTTGCGCGAGCTCTCGTTCAAGAGCCTGAAATACTGTTGCTCGATGAGCCACTGAGCGCTCTCGACGCTCACCTGAGGGTGCGTATGCAAACTGAACTGAAGCAGATGCATCTCCAGTCAGGAATCACGTTCTTCTATGTGACGCACTACCAGTCTGAAGCGCTCTCAATGGCCGACCGCATTGTCGTGATGAATGCTGGCGAGATTATTCAGATCGGGGCGCCTCGAGAGATTTACCGCAAGCCACGAACGCGGTTTGTTGCAGAGTTCATGGGGGCGAACAATGTGATGAAAGCTCAGGTAGTCGACAAGAGAGCTGACCAACTCACTCTCTCGCTATTTGGAGTGCAGGTCAGTGTGCAGAATTCTCTCGGCAGCCTGATTGAGGCAGGTGACATTGTCGACGTGGCAGTGAGCGCTGACCGAATCCACCCAGTTGCGGACAGACACGCCTCGGCGGGGGTGCGGCTGGCGGGGAAACTTCAAGGAACGAACTTTTCGGGCAGCACGATCACTTACTTCATTGAGATGACCGACGGAACAGTGCTTCGAGCAGAACTGCTCGCTGCCCAGCTCACGGAGGGGCTGGAAGTGCTCGGATCAGACCTCGAGATCTATTGGGATCCGAAGGATATGGTACTCCTCGAGTCGGAAGGCTAAGAAGCTGTTCGGAGTTAGTCTTGGGCCGCTCAAGCACTAGTTCAGCACAATGATCGCGAGGTTGAGCGATGTCGCGAACATGAGCCAGAGGAGGTAGGGGATCATGATCCACATAGCGGCCTGCGACCACTTGGCGGCATCGACCGCAAGCCAAATCACGCTCACGATGAGCGCGAGGATGATCACGAGTGCGATCCACCATGCCACGTCGCCGATGAGCGGGTAGCCGGCGAAGAACACCGGAGTCCACAGTGAGTTCAGTGCGAGCTGCGTGATGTACAGCGCGAGCGTCTTTCGCGCGGCGTTCGGTTCACCCGGGCGAAACCCGGCTCGCCAGATCAGCCACCCGGCGAGCGCAATGAGTACATAGAGCACCGACCACACAGGGCCAAAGACAGAGTTGGGCGGACTCCACGGCGCCTTCGTCGCTTCGGCGTACCAGCCCTCCGTATTTGGCATGGTTGCGAGCGACCCAAGAAACGCGACTAGGGCGACAGCGACGAGGAAGAGCGCGCCAGCAACGATCTGGCGGCCCGTACCGGTACGGGTCTGTATCGGTGCGACCTCGGACCTGTCCGCTGACATGGCCCTGTTACGACTCTTCTTCCAGCTTCAGGCCCACCCCGAGGGCAATGAGCGTAGGAGCAAACGTTCCCACGTGCAGCCGACTGGGGTTGTCACCTCGCCGAGAAATCAACCATCTGAGCGCCGAGAATCCCGCGGCAATCGCGCCCGCGCAGTACAGGTGTGAACTGCGGATTCCCCAGTCGCTGAGCATGCTCATGGGGTTCCAGGAGGTTGCTTCGGCTGCTTTTCTCACTTTCTTACGAGTATTCATAGTGTTCCTGCTTTCGCGAAATCGATGTGTGAACCCGGTTGGTGTTACTCGAGATTCTCGACAGGGACATCGCCGCTCGTGTCACGGGGTTCGTCGTCGCTCGTGTCGGCATCTTCGGGATTGTCGCCGAGCTCTTCGGCGCGCTCACGGGCCTTCTTGATGGAGTTTTTGGTCTGGTCGTCGGCGTCATCAATCATTGACATGGTGGCCTCCTGGCGTGAGTTTATGGGGTTTAGGAGTAACCAGCATTCCGGGTTCTCGCCGACACCTGTAGGGGGTTGCGCAAGAGGGAAGGTGCCTCTAGGGTCGTGAGGCTTTGGGGATGCCTCACGACTATCTGGAGAGCGAGAACGGTGAGGCTCGACATCCTGCGCTGCAGAGGGCAAGGTAGTTGCATGGATGATCATAACCCCGCCGAAACCGAGCCCGAGGCGCCACAGGACACCCCAGAGGGTGCCGAGACCCCCGAGCAAGCGCAGCGTCGCAAGTTTCGCGAGGCGCTCGACAAGAAGAAGTTCGGCCACCACGGACCGGGCATGAACGCAAATGGCGGCGTGCAATCGGCTCACACCGGCCCCGCCGTGCAGAAGCGGATGCACCGTCGGAAGAGCGGCTGAGTCGAACCAAGAAATGCGCTGAACTACAGCACACGCGACATTAGCCGCGCCCGTGCACTGCCGTGCTCGGCTTGTTCCGGCGCCTCCGCTTGTACTCGAGCATCTCTGCGTCCGACCGCTCGATGAATTCCTGCGCGCTCTCCCCTCCCTGATACTCGGCGACGCCAAACGACCACTCGCAGGCAGTCACGTCGTTTCGAAGACGCAGCCCGAGCGCCCGGGCCTCGACCGCTGTCGTTGCCGGCAGAATGAGCACGAACTCATCGCCGCCGATGCGCGCAACGGTATCCGGGCCGCGCACCGAGGCCTCGAGACTTCGGCTCACCTGCTCGAGAACACGGTCGCCCGCGAGGTGCCCCTCCGTGTCGTTCACCAACTTGAACCCGTCGAGGTCGAGGTAGAGAAGCGAGAGCGGAGCCTTCGACCGCTCGACCGATCGGATCTCCCTCTGGAGCATCCGCTCGAAACCGGCACGGTTCCACACCTGGCACAGGTGGTCGGTCAGCACCGTGCGCTGGAGTTCGCGCTTGAAACCGCCGTAGAGTTCGGTGAGCAGAACCGAGAGCGCAACGATCGCGAGCGCAATGAGCACCGTGCCCTTTCCGGGGTGCCATATGAGGAGCACGAGCCCATAGGCGGCGAGGCTCGCATGGCCAAACAGGCGGGTTATGAGCGGCGGCATGAACCAGGCGAAGATGAGTGTGACGCCTACGATGAGGAGTCCCGCGGCGAGCGCACGCTCGATGTTCTCGACGAACGCAGCGGTGACGATGAGCGTGCACACGTAGGCGCCGGTCGTGCACACGGCGGCGGGGCGACGCAGTCGTTGCCCCCGCAGGAGGATGAGAATAGCGATCGTGAACGTTGTTAACGCGACGATATGGGGGTTCGGCCAGGTCCACAGCCGTTCGGGTGGGAAGAGGATCGCGGTGAGCGTGGCGAAAATCCCGCCCGCAACGAAGACCGCGGCCACGGCGATCGAAAGCTCCGACTGATTCTTAAAAAATCGAGAGACGCTGCGTTCTGGCACGCGCACCAGTCTAGACGGGGCACCCACATTCCTGTGCCTCAAGTTCGGATGGGAACTACGCCCACCCGAACACGAGGCTCGGGTTGGTGATCCGCCACCAGAGATCTGGCTCGATGAACTCCGAGGTTTGAATGACCGGGATCTCAGTCTCACCGGCGGGCGACACCACGGCGATCGACGTCGCGTCTGCCGAAATGGTGCGGGTTGCGGTCTCGCCTGGCACAAGTACCGCGCTCGCTTCCCCGTCGGTGACGAGGTGCACTACTTGGCCGTCGACCGAGGTCAGCGTGCCGACCGGCTCACCTGTTGCCACGAACTCGACGGTCTCGGGCAGTGGATCGAGCTCTTCAAGCAACCGCACACTGTCGAGCGCCCGGGCGTCGTAGCTGTTGCGCGAGAGCACCGCGGAGATGCGGGTGAGCGCGCGTCCCTCGAACTCGCCGCTCGCTGCCCCCGCGAGGTTATAGCCAGCGGCGTCGGTGGTGCCGGTCTTCGCTCCGACGACTCCATCCATGAGGTCGAAGAGCGGGTTGGTGGTGGTGACCTCACCAATGCCCCACGGCGCTGTGAAGTGCTCGGTCGCCACGATCTCTGCGAGCACGGGGTCGGCGAGCACAAGCCGCACAATGCGAACGATGTCGGCCGCGCTCGCGCGGTTCTCGCTATCCATGCCGCTTGGTTCATGTATCTCGACAGAGGCGAGATCGTGCCGATCCGCCCAGTCGTCAACGGCAGCAATAAAGCCCGCCCGATCGCCGAAGTTCGAGTACGCGTACGAGATTGCGAAGTCATTGGCCGACGGGATGAGCGCCATGTTGAGCATTTGTCGCCTGGTCATCTCAGTGCCGACCGGAACAGGAAATGCGACGCCGTTCAGGGCGAGCAGTTCGTTCTGGATCTGCTGATCTTCAACGCTCCAAGTATAGTTCGGGCCGTCTTCACCGACTCCGAGCGGCTCTGCCTCCTGGCCAACGAGCACGGTCACGAGCTTCGTGATGCTTGCAATGGAATATGCGGCATCGTCGTTCGACCAAACAGGGGAGTCGACCTCACCCCAGCCAATCGCGGTGGGAAGGGACTCGGCCTCGACGAGCGCGGTGAGCGAAGCGTCGTCGAGCGAGAACTCGCGGGTCTCCTCAACTTCGAGCGCGAGGGTGGGTTCAGGCAGATCGGCCATCGCAGCGGCAGCCACGTATCCGCCGCTTCCGAGTAACAGCACGGCAACGAGCGAAGTGAAGAAGAGCCTTCGCCGACGTCGCTGACTAAAACGCGGGCGTGCAGAACTCATGTAGAAAGCCTATTATGCGACGGCTCCCCAGACATTGGTCGCTCGCCGCTCGCTCGCGGGTCGCTCCAGTCACCCGATCCACTATCTGCGCGCCAACTGCTCCGTGAGCCGGTGCGCGTGTTCGAGGAGGAGCCTGCCGAGCTCGGGCCTGCGGTCGGGGCTGAATCGAGGTTCGATGCCGGTGAGGCTCAGCGCCCACGCGGGCTGGCCCGACCGTGTGAAGACCGCCGCCCCCATGCCCCAGCTCCCCTCGACGATGAGCCCCGGGTTCACGGCATACCCGAGCCGCCTCGTCTCCTGAATGCGCTCGCGCACCGCCTCCATCGCGTGTGCGTCACCGAACTCGCCGGTGAGTTGCGCGTCTGCGAGGTACCGATCCACCGCGTCTTTGGGAAGGAACGACAGGATCGCGAGCCCTGCCGATGCGACACCGAGCGGAAACCGTTTGCCCTCATAGAGCACGAACGAGCGGATCGGAAAGCTTCCGTCTTGACGCACGAGGCACACGGTTTCACCGCCCCTGCGCACAGAGAAGAATGCGCTCTCGCCAGTGTCGGCGGCAAGCGCGGCAACGTGCTCGCGTGCGATCTCGGTGACGTCGTACCGCTCGGCAGCGACAGCTCCCATGAGGTAGATTTCAGGGCCGAGGAGCCAGTGGCCGTTGTGCTGGTTGCGATCCACGAAACCTTCTGCGGCGAGTGCTGAGAGCAGCCGGTGCACGGTGGGCCGGGTGAGCCCGGTCGCGCGCGCGATGTCGCTCGTGCCGGTGCCGTCTGGCATGCGGGTACTGAGCTCGCGCAGCACCCTGGTCATGCGGCTGACCACTTGGGTGCCAGGAGATGAAACCGAGGTGTTCATAATGTGAACGATACCAAGGAATGTCCTCACCAGGCGAGCAGTTTGCTTCGTTGATATGCGAAAGATTGCGTGGTCCCATTGGCCAGGCGTACGGTAATCATGCAATCTGGCCACGGTCACATCATGGACAGTGACCACATCACGGACATTGGAGGCAACGTGGCTTCAAAAGTTTACGAAACTGCGGCGAGCGCGCTCGTCGAGGTCGTGCGCGACGGCATGACGGTCGTCGTGGGCGGGTTCGGTCTGAGTGGCAACCCCACCAACCTGATACGCGCGCTTCGGGATTCGGGCGCGAAGAATCTGACGATCGTCTCGAACAACATGGGCGTCGACGGGCAGGGGCTCGGACTGCTGCTCGAGAACCAGCAGGTCTCAAAGGTGCTTTCCTCGTACGTCGGCGAGAACAAGCTCTTCGCCGAGCAATACTTGAACGGAACGCTCGACGTGGAGTTCGTGCCACAGGGCACGCTCGCGGAGCGCATGCGCGCGGGCGGAGTCGGGGTGCCAGCCTTTTACACGGCGACCGGTGTCGGCACGCCGATCGCTGAGGGCAAGCCCGAGGCGGAGTTTGACGGCCGTCGCTACATTCTTGAGCGCGGCATCGTGGCGGATCTCGCGCTCGTACGGGCACACACCGGTGACGTCGAGGGCAACCTTCGCTACCGACTCACCTCACGCAACTTCAACCCGTTGGCGGCGATGTGCGGCAAGGTCACGCTTGCAGAAGTCGAGCACCTGAGCGAGGGGTTTCTTGACCCCGAGCGCATCGATACCCCCGGCGTCTTCGTGCAGCGCGTGGTGCAGTGCGAGGACAAGACGAAGGTTATTGAACAGACCACCACTCGGCCGCGGTTGGCTGTCGCAGAGATGCAGGAGGCGTAATCATGTGGACACGAGACGAGATGGCAGCAATTGCCGCGACAGAACTTGAAGACGGACAGTACGTGAACCTTGGCATCGGCATGCCGACGCTGGTCGCGAACCACCTCCCCGACGGGGTCGACGTGAAGCTTCAGAGTGAGAACGGCATTCTCGGCATGGGCCCGTTTCCGTATGAGGGCGAAGAAGATGCCGACCTCATTAATGCGGGGAAGCAGACCGTTACCCTCGCACCGGGCGCATCAATCTTTGACTCGGCGACCTCGTTCGGCATGATCCGCGGAGGGCATGTGCAAACCGCGATCCTCGGCGCGATGGAGGTCGCGGGTAACGGCGACCTCGCGAACTGGACGATCCCCGGCAAGCTCGTGAAGGGCATGGGCGGCGCGATGGATCTCGTCGCGGGAACCCCGCGTGTCATCGTGCTCACTGATCACGTTTCAAAGGACGGGTCACCAAAGATCGTCGAGCAGTGCTCCCTGCCGCTCACTGGGGCCGGAGTGGTGAATCGCATCATTAGTGACCGTGCGGTATTCGACATCATCGACGGTACGCTGATACTGAAACGTGTTGCTCCGGGTCTCAGTGTCGACGACATCAGGGCGGTGACCGGGGCGTCGTTCACTGTCGATCTCGTGGAGGAAAACCGATGACTGCTCTCATTGCCGGATACGCCCGAACCCCGTTTGTGCGGTTCACGGGCCAGTTCGCTTCCGTGCCCGCAACTGCGCTCGGTGCGCACGCGGTGCAGGCGGCGCTCGAGCGCGCAGGTGTTGCGCCCGATCAGGTCGACACCGTGGTGGCCGGGCAAGTGCTCCAGGGGGGAGCTGGCCAGAACCCAGCGCGGCAGACCGCGGTGGGCGCTGGGATTCCGATGAACGTGCCCGCGATCACGGTGAACGCGGTGTGCCTGTCTGGCACCGAAGCGGTGACGCAGGCCGCGCGCCTCATCAACGCGGGTGAGGCCGACGTAGTGGTCGCGGTGGGGCAGGAGTCTATGTCGCTTGCCCCGCACGTCATGCCGATGCGGGCAGGTACGAAGTACGGTGCCGCGAAGCTCATCGACACAGTGGATCACGATGGCCTCACCGATGCGTTTGACCGGGTCGCGATGGGCGAGCTCACCGAAACCGGAAACACTCCGCTCGGGATCAGTCGCGAGGACCAGGATGCGTTTTCGGCCACCTCGCACCAGCGCGCAGCTGACTCTGCAGATTACTTCTCGGGGGAGATCGCGCCGTACACAGTGAAATCCCGCCGCGGCGACACGGTGGTGTCGGCCGACGACGGGGTGCGCGCGGACACGACCGTGGAGTCCCTCGCGGGCCTTCGCCCGGCGTTTGCGAAAGACGGCACGATCACCGCGGGCAACGCGTCTCAGATCACCGATGGGGCGGCGGCGCTGGTTATCGTGAGCGAGGCCGCGGCGGAGAAGCTGGGCCTCCAGCCCATCGCGCGTATTGAGGCGACCGCGTTCGTTGCTGGGCCCGACACGCACCTGCACTCGCAGCCCTCACGCGCGATCGTGGCGGCGCTCGACAAGCTCGGTGCCGAGGCCTCAGAGCTGCAGGCCGTTGAAATTAATGAGGCGTTTGCGGCGGTTGGCCTGCAGTCGACACGCGAGCTCGGCATCGATCCAGGAATAGTGAACGCGCATGGCGGCGCAATTGCGCTCGGCCACCCGATCGGGGCGTCGGGGGCGCGCATTGTGGGCACGCTTGCGCGGCAACTCGCAGAGCTCGGCAGTGGATCGCTCGGCGCGGTCGGTATCTGCGGCGGCGGCGGGCAGGGATCCGCTGTGGTATTGCGTGCACTCTGACGAACGTCGAGGTGAGGTGCGCTTGAGAATACGACACATACTCCGCACCCCAGCGTAGGGTGGAGTCATGCGTGCAATCATTGCTGATCAGGCCGGTGGACCAGACGTTCTGCGATTTCGCGAGAGCGACCCTCCCGTCGCGGGGCCAGACGAACTGCTCGTTGAAACGCGAGCGGTGGGCGTGAACTTCATCGAGACATATCAGCGGTCGGGTGTGTACACCGTTGATTTTCCGTTCACGCCGGGCACCGAGGCGGCTGGACTTGTCATCGGGTTTGGCGAAGCTGTCAACGGCTTTGCCGTGGGCGACCTCGTGACCACCTCAGAGGCGAAGCAAACGTACGCCGAGCAGTTCGTTGTTGCCGCCGAGGGTGCCGTTCGCGTGCCTGAGCAGCTTGCGGCGAAGTTGTCAGCCGAGGTCGCAGCGGCCCTGCCGCTTCAGGGCCTCACCGCGCACTACCTTGCGACCTCTGCCGCTCACGCACAGTCCGGCGACACCGTGCTCGTACACGCGGGTGCTGGTGGCGTCGGCCTCATTCTGACGCAGCTGTTGGTGGAGCGTGGGATCCGCGTCATTACCACGGCGTCGACGCCCGAGAAACGCGCTCTGAGCACGGCGGCGGGAGCGAACGAGTCGATCGATTACGTGGACTTCGGTGAGCGAGTGCGCGAACTCACGGGTGGTGAGGGCGTCGCCGTGGTCTACGACGGCGTCGGTAAAGACACCTTCGATGAGTCGCTTGCGACGCTTCGCGTGCGCGGCGAGTTCGTGCTGTTCGGCGGGTCAAGCGGTCAGGTACCGCCGTTCGATCTGCAGCGCTTGAATGCTGGTGGATCCCTCTCGATCACCCGCCCCTCGCTGAAACATTTCCTATTGACTCACGAGGAGCGCGAGTGGCGTTACCGTGAACTCTTCGACTCGCTCGAGAATGGCAGGCTTGACCTGCGCGTCGGCCAGACCTTCCCACTTGCTGATGCCGCTGCCGCGCACACCGCCCTCGAATCGCGGGCGACGACCGGTAAGGTCGTGCTCATTCCGTAACTGGATCAGTAGTGAACACGGCCCCGGGGTTCAGGATCCCCTGGGGGTCGAGTGCCTGCTTGATGCGGTGATTGAGCTCGAGCACATCCGGGCCGAGGTAGTCGCTGAGCCAGGGCTGCTTGAGCCTACCGACCCCGTGCTCGCCGGTGATCGTGCCGCCGAGTGAGATCGCGAGATCCATAATCTCGCCGTACGCCGTGTGGCAGCGCTTCTGCTGCGCATCATCAAGTGGGTCGAGGACCACCAACGGGTGCGTGTTGCCATCACCCGCGTGTGCAACAACAGCGATCGTCACCCCGTTTCGTGCCCCAATCTCAGCAATGCCTGTGACGAGGTCGCTCAGGCGAGGAATAGGCACACCGACATCTTCGTGTAGCAAGGCTCCTTGCTTTTCGAGGGAGGAGATGGCGATGCGCCTCGCGACGATAAAAGCTGCTCCCTCATCCACGTCGTCTGTCGCATAGCACTCCGACGCTCCGTGCTGATTGCAGATCTGTTCGATCGCAGCAATCTCGGCGGTTGCCTGGTCGGGACCCTCGTCGGACTGCACGAGCAACATCGCCTCGGCTCCTCGATCGAGGCCCATGCGCAGCTGATCCTCGGCGGCATTGATGCAGATGCGATCCATGAGCTCAAGCATCGACGGGCGCATCGTTCGCGTAATGGCGAGTACCGCATCCGTGGCGCTTCTGAGCGATGGAAATATGGCGACGAGCGTCATGGGCGTGCGCTGCGCCGGGACCAGCCGAAGCTGCACTTCGGTGATGACACCCAAGGTTCCCTCGCTGCCGACGAACAGCTTGGTGAGCGATAGCCCGGCTACGTCTTTGATCCTCGGCCCGCCAAGCGTCACGGCCCGACCGTCGGCAAGCACCACGGTTAGGCCGAGCACATAGTCGGTGGTGACCCCGTACTTCACGCAGCAGAGGCCACCGGCGTTCGTCGCGACGTTGCCGCCGATCGAGCAGAACTCGAACGACGACGGGTCTGGCGGATACCAGAGTCCGTGAATGGCGGCGGCGACCTTGACTTCGGCGTTGAACGCGCCAGGTTGCACCGTCGCAATGCGGGTGGCGGGATCGACGGCGATGTCGCGCATGCGTTCGAGCGAGAGCACAATGCCGCCATCAACCGCAGTCGCGCCGCCTGAGAGGCCCGAGCCCGCACCCCGCGGAACGACGGGTGTGCCTGTCGTGGCCGCGAAGCGAACGACCGCCTGCACGTCTGCGGTCGAGGCCGCCCGCACGACAGCAATTGGTGTGCCAGCGTGTGGATCCTCTGCGCGGTCTCGGCGATAGGCCTCGATGCGATCCGGATCAGTAATGACCGCACCCTCCGGAAGCAACGACGCGAGACCCTCGAGTGTGGTGATGTGTTCTGAGGCCATATCTCAGGTTATGCCGTCGGAAGGCTCACGAGCGAGGCTTTCTTCGCGCGACGTAGGGCGTGGAGCAGCGGCTCCGTGTACCCGGAAGGCTGCGTTGCGCCCTCAAGAATCAGGCGACGGGCGGCCTCAAATGCGAGGCCCGGGGTCTCACCGTCGTCGCCGAGCAAAGCCTCGTAGAGCGGGTCGTCGGCGTTCTGCCGATCCACCACCGCCGAGTACTTCTTGAGCGCCGCATCGACCTGTGCCTCGGTGATCACTCCGTGCAGCAACCAGTTTGCGAGCAACTGCGACGAGATGCGCAGGGTCGCGCGATCCTCCATGAGGGCGACGTCGTGAATGTCTGGCACCTTCGAGCAGCCGACACCCTGGTCGATCCACCGAACGACGTACCCAAGAATTGACTGCGCGTTGTTCTCGAGTTCGGTCTGCACGACCTCAGCGGTGAGGTCTGCGGGAGTCGCGAGCGGAATATCGAGCAGTGCATCGAGCGAGTCGGGTGACGCGGGCGGCAGCGCCGCGCGCGCCTTGAACGCATCGACAAGATGGTAGTGCGTCGCATGCAGGGTTGCCGCGGTCGGCGACGGCACCCACGCGGTCGACGCGCCCGAGCGCACGTGGCCGATCTTCTGCTCAAGCATGTCGGCCATGAGGTCGGGCATCGCCCACATGCCCTTGCCGATCTGCGCGTGATGGTCGAGACCACACGCGACACCGATATCGACGTTGCGCGCCTCGTAAGCTGGCAGCCAGCGCTCGCCGCGAATCGCCGCTTTTGGCAAGAATGGGCCTGCGTGCATCGAGGTGTGGATCTCATCGCCCGTTCGATCGAGGAACCCGGTATTGATGAAGACCACGCGATCACTCGCGGCGGCAATTGAGGCCGCGAGGTTCGCAGAGGTGCGTCGCTCCTCATCCATGATTCCGACCTTGAGTGTGAGCGCAGGGAGGCCGAGCAACTCTTCGACTCTTCCGAAGAGTTCGGCGGTGAACGCCACCTCTTCGGGGCCGTGCATCTTGGGCTTCACGATGTACATCGACGGGGTGCGTGAGTTGGCCTGGGTGCCACGAATATCGTCGAGTGATCCGAGCGCCGTCATGATCGCGTCGATGATTCCATCGGGTGCTTCGTCGCCGTTGTGATCGAGGATCGAGTCGCTCGTCATCAGGTGACCGACGTTGCGCACAAACAGCACCGCGCGGCCGGGCAGCACGAGCTCGCCCCCGCCTGGCGCGGTGTAAACGCGGTCTGGGTTGAGGGCACGGGTGAAGGTCTTGCCGCCCTTCGATACCTCCTCGGTGAGTGTGCCGTCCATGAGTCCACGCCAGTTGCGGTACCCGAGGGCCTTGTCCTCGGCATCGACGGCCGCGATCGAGTCCTCGAGGTCCATGATCGTGGTGAGCGCCGACTCGAGCACGATGTCTTGCACACCAGCCGCGTCACTCGCTCCGATCGAACCCGACCGGTCGATCACAATCTCGAGGTGCAGGCCGTTGTGCGCGAGCAGTACCGAGGTGGGCGCCTCTGGTGTGCCGGTGAAGCCAACGAATGCAGCGGGCGTCACGAGTCCCGCTTCTGATCCACCTGTGAGCGTGATGACAAGCTCGGCTCCGCGCACCGAATAGCCGGTGGCATTTGTGTGCGACGAGCCACGCAGGGGAGCGGCCGTGTCGAGCAGCTCCCGCCCGCGCGCAATCACAGCCGCGCCGCGCTTCTCGTTGTACCCGGCGCCCGGGGCGAGCTCGCCCTCCTGCGAAATCGCATCGGTGCCATAGAGCGCGTCGTAAAGTGACCCCCAGCGCGCGTTCGCCGCATTGAGCGCGAAGCGGGCGTTGAGGATCGGCACTACGAGCTGTGGACCCGCCAGATTCGCGATCTCAGGCGCAACGCTGGTTGTCGTGACCTGCACGTCGGTCGGCTCTGATTGCAAGTACCCGATCTCGGTGAGGAACGCGCGGTAGGCCTCCGGGTCAGGGCGACCCGGATTCGCGCGGTGAAACTCGTCTATCTGGCTCTGGAGCGTCTCGCGAATCCGCAGCAGTGCAGCGTTGCGCGGTGCGAGGTCATGAACAATGCGGCTCACCCCGGCCCAGAACTCGGTCGTGTCGATGCTTTGACCCGCAAGGCTCTCCTCGGCGAACGTGAGGATTGGCTCGGCAACTGAAATGTCTGCGCGGCTGGCGTAAGTGGTCATGCTGTACTCCGGATCTTCGAGGGTCGGTGCCAATTTGGCCCTGTACCTCCTCACGATAGAAGAAACTCTTGTCTTTGGAATTCTAATTTCGTATCGTGGAATAATGAGCGAGCAGAAATCTGGTCAGGTGCAATCGGTCACCCGCGCGTTTGCGCTGCTCGACCTTCTTGCGGCGGCGGATCATGCGCTGACCCTCGCTGAGATTTCCGATAGGGCGGATCTCGCGCAGCCCACGACCCACCGCTTGCTCCGCACGCTGCTCGACCTCGGGCACGTGCGGCAGCTTGAGAACCGGCAGTACGCGCTCGGGCCCGGGCTCATGCGACTCGGGGAGCGAGCAACACCGAAGCTCGCGGAACGTGCCAGACCAGCGCTCGTTAGGCTCGAAGATGTTGCTCAAGAGACGGCAAACCTTGCGGTGCTCGACGGCGACCTCGTCACCTACATCGCACAAGTGCCCTCGCGTCACCACATGCGCATGTTCACCGAGGTTGGGCGCAGGGTGCTCCCACACGCGAGCGGGGTCGGTAAAGCGATGCTTTCAACGCTCACAGAGGTGCGCGTGCGCGACCTCATTGGGCGCACCGGAATGCCCGGGTACACGAGCACGACCCACACCACCGTCGAGGCGCTCATCTCGAATCTTCGCGAGACCAGACGACGCCGCTTCGCGATCGACGATGGAGAACAAGAGGTCGGCGTGCGGTGCATCGCGGTCGCGATACCCGGGGCAGTTCCTCCGGCCGCAGTGTCGATCTCGGGCCCGAGCGCGCGCATCACCGACGCGATCGTAGAGACCGCGGTGACTGAACTCACTCGCGCTGCCGCCGAACTCGCTGCAGTGTGAGCGTTCGCCCTACGGCACGCGGCGCAACCACTCCTCGGTGTTGAACTTCTGCTCGACGAGACGCTCCGCCGCATCCCACTCACCCTCGGTGACCTCACTCATCACACCGCCGTGCCGGCGCTGGAACACTTCGATCATGCGCTCGACAACCTCTGGGCGAGTGAGCCCGGTCTGACTGCGGAGCGGATCCACACGTTTCTGCGCGCTCGCCGTTCCCTTGTCAGAAAGCTTTTCGCGGCCAATACGCAGCACATCGGTCATCGCTTCCTGATCCATGTCATACGCCATGGTGACGTGATGCAGAATCGCGCCCGAACCGAGGCGCTTCTGCGCAGCTCCGCCGATCTTGCCGTGAGGGCTCGTGATGTCATTGAGTGGCTTGTACACGGCATCAATGCCGAGCGACTTGAGCGCCTCGAGCACCCAGTCGTCGAGGTAGGCGTACGAATCAGCGAACGACATGCCCCGTACGAGTTCGCCCGGAATATACAGCGCATACGTGATCGAGGATTCGGGCTCCATATACATCGCCCCACCGCCGGTGATACGGCGTACGATCTTCGATCCACGTCTTGCTGCCGCTTCTTCGTCGACCTCGTTCTTTACCGACTGAAAACTGCCGATGAAGACTGCAGGCTCGTTCCACTCCCAAATACGCAGTGTCGGTCCGCGAAGCCCCTCGCCCACCGCGGTCGTGAGTACCTCGTCGAGCGCGGCATTGAGCATCGGGGCGACAGGTGGCTCGTGCAGAATCTGCCAGTCGTAGTCGCGCCAGTGAGCGGCCCCCGTGACGCCGCGGCGGATCGCGATGCCCACAGAATCCGGAGTGAATCCGAGCAGATGCACCTCGCTCGGCAGTTCTTTGCGGATCGCTTCCGCGAACTCTTCAATCGTTGCGTTCGGATTCATTCCCTCGACCGCGCGATTGATATCGAGCAGAGCTTCATCGGGTTCGAGAAAGAAGTCGCCAGAGAGACTAAAGCCCGAAATTTTGCCGTCTTCAAGTTCGAAGTCAACGACGACGAGCTTGCCGCCGGGAACCTTGTACTCACCGTGCATCACTGTCTCCTTCACGAAGTTGTTACCAGGCTACTCTCTGCGCGCAAAAGCGCCATAACCTCTCGGTATCGGTCGCAGGTGCTCGCGATCGATTGGGCGAGAATTGTCTGCTTCAGATAGGTGGCTCGCTCTCGCGATTTGAGATCACAGAACTGTTGGCTGGGTATGGAACTGCTGCCCACTTGCTATCGCGAGAAGGTAGACGCTAGCGTCTCGAGGACGACGAAGATCGAGGCCAGTGAGGTCAGCGATTTGGTCAAGTCGATTCGACGTGGTGTTGCGATGGCAGAACAAGATTTTTGAGGTTTCCGAGACCGAGCCAGTACTGAGATAGGCCTCGGCAGTTTGTGAGACGAGGATGCGCTCCTGGCTCGGCAGCTTCTCAATTTCTCGCAGATACATATGTCGCAACAGAGTGCCTGCCGCGTTTGGGGAGCAGACGGTGGCTAGCGGCCAGTGATCCTCAAGGCAGATCACTCCCTTGCTGTACGTCGGGAGGTGCTCGGTGAGGGTGAGCAGGAGTCGGATCGCGGTGGGAATCGTGGACAGGCCCGGGAACGGGCCAATCGAGGCCACTGAAATGGACGATGCCTCGAGCCACGCGTTGACGGACAGATGTTCGGCCTCGGGTAGTTGCGTGACGAGGATCTCGCCGACCTCGATGGCGTAGTGATGGGCCACGACCCTGCGCCTGCGCAGCTCCGGGAGTAACACCTCAAGCGAGGCATCCGAGCTGCGAGTATGAGTGAACACGATGAATGGCCTGTGAGTGTCGAACGAGAGTACTTCGCATGCGCGGAGGTTGAGAACTTGATTCTTGCCGTCTGTTTCGAAGAGTCGAGTGAGCCAGAGTCGGCACTCGTCTTGCCTTGACTGCATCATGCCGTACTGGGTGAGGTTGTAGGCCTTTGTGGTTTCCTGGCTATGACGCTCCACAGCGTCGAGTAGGCGGGGCACGCCGACCTTGATTGCTTCCATGTCCGACGGCCCAAGGTGCGTGAGTAGCGCATCCCAAAGCACGCGGTAGTCGAGCCGTATTGCGGTGAGCAGGTCGCTGAGTGGAACGCCGCGGAAGGCCCGGGAATGTCCCACTCGTCCTGAAATAGACCGAGCCTCGGAGGGCATGGTGAGGCCGCCGATGTCACTGAGTAGTCGTGTGAATACGAGAGCGCACTCTTGCCGAACGATCTCGGGGCTGACTAGCCCCTCCCGGTAGCTTGGAATGTCCCGCAGATATGTAAACCAGGTATCTACCAGATTGTCGACTTCGCGGAGACAAGCAAGGGCTGCGCGGTGCAGAGGAGCTTCTTGCGGTGCGAGCGGAGCCTCCGAGATTGACATGAGACTATTCTGCCCCATGCGATGTGCATATGCACACGCAGGCCAGATATTTCGTGGTCATGTCTGCGTTGTTCCTGAATCCCTGTGCGTGGAACACTGTTGAAAGTCCATCTCTGGGCGCTGAAAGTCCGGGATTATTTCAAAGAACGAGGTAAGGCAATGAGACAACGGAGACTCTTGACGGCAATCACAATGCTCGGTGCATGTGCATTGTTATCGACGCTCACAGCGTGTTCGGTGGATGATTCGGGTACCGCATCGAGCCAACAGAACCAGGGAACGACTGACGCCGGAGATCGCTCATGGAATGCGGGCGGTCAGGTAACAATTCCCGAGCCCGCAGAGGGATCCGGCGAAGGCGTGAATATCATGTTCACCGGATTTGGGCAGGACAATAACCTCGCTAACGCGTTTGCCGACGCAGTGACAGCTGAGGCAGAGCTTTACGGTGCCACCGCTGAGTTTGCGGGACCTCCAAGCTACGATCCAGTTGCTCAGTCCAAGCTGCTGTGCGACGCGGCGAGCTCGGGAAGATACCAGGGCATCGTCATGCAGACAATCGACAGCGCAAGCATTGTGGAGTGTGCGAAGCAGGCTATCGATGCGGGGATCGCAGTAGTCACTATCGAGTTCCCTATTGGTGCAGACGTCACCGAAGCAGAGCCGCAGGTTGAGGGATTGGTCTCGCACATCCGTGAAGACGTTGTGGCGATTTCGGAATCACAGGCCGAGGCCGCTGCCGAGGTGTGCGACGGCCAGGATCGCTGCCAGGTGGGCATTGGCTGGGGCGTCCGCTCGCTCGCCTTCGACGCAGCAAAGGTGGATCCTCTGCTCGATGGACTCGCCGAGCATTCGAATATCGAGATTGTCTGCCAGGCTGATGCTGGTTACACCGAAGATGAGGGTCGCACCGTTGCAGCCGACTGCCTGTCCGCGTCTCCCGATATCGACGTGTTCATTATGGGCTCGGACGAAGCTGCGCACGGTGCGGAACTCGCGATTGAGGATGCTGGGCGTGCCTTCGGCCCGGGTGAAGATGACATTAAGATCATCAGCGCGTATGCCCGTAAGTACGGTGTCCAGCAGATCATTGACGAGAAGTGGGTTATGAGCACCTTCTCGCGTCCCAATGCTGATGGTCGTGCCGCCGTGGATCTGCTGCTCGCGCACCTGTCAGGTGATGAAGTGCCGACGCATGTGAACACGCAGGACCTCGATGGCGTCGGCCTCACGGTGTGGCCGGACACAGTTGAACGGGTTCCGAACATTCTCGAGCTGGCTTACTAAGCCGGTCACCTCGCCCGGAATGCATCGAACTCGATTGAAGGATTGAACGACCATGTCAGTACAGCACCATGTGGTGCCCCATCCTGAGACTAGTGGGACGGGCGCCCCGTTCATCGTGATGTCGGACATCATGAAGCGTTTCTCGGGAGCGGTCGCGCTCGACGGCGTGACCGTAGATTTCCGGGCAGGAGAGGTGCACTCGATCATCGGCGCAAATGGCGCGGGGAAGTCCACACTCGGAAAGACGCTCGCCGGAGTCCATACGATCGACGGCGGAACAATCAGGGTGAACGGCGAGATCGTTCACTTTGATTCGCCCGCAGCCGCCCTTCGCCAGGGCATCGCGATCATGCAACAGGAGATTGCTCTCGCCGACAAGCTCAATGTTGTGGACAACGTGTTTCTCGGAACCGAGTTTGGCTCGGGACCGTTGCTTTCGCGGCGTCGGCAGCTCGCGGAGTTCGAGCGGTTGAGAGAACGCACGGGTTTCCTTCTCGACCCACATGCCCTCGTTGAAGAACTTCGGCTCGGAGAACAGCAGCAAGTCGCCGTACTGTGGGCTCTCGCGCGCGGTGCGCGTCTTGTGGTGATGGATGAACCGACTGCCTCGCTCGACCGCGGAGACTCAGAACGGCTGCAGAGCACAGCGAGGAAACTCGCCTCGGAGGGCATCACTGTCGTGTTCGTCTCCCACTTCCTTGATGAAGTGCTCGCTATTTCAGATCGAATCACGGTACTCGCTAACGGCTCACATGTGTTCACACGCGAGCGTTCTGAAGTAGACGAAACGATGCTCGTGGAGGCCATGATCGGCGGTACGCTTGACGCCGCATTCCCCGAACTGCCGCCGATTGCCGATGTGGATGCACCGCCGGTCCTCGAGGTCGAGGGAGTCACCGTCGAGGGGGAGGTCTCCGATGTGTCACTCTCGGTGCTCCCTGGCGAGATCGTCGGAGTCTATGGACTCGTCGGAAGCGGTCGCTCCGAGTTCGCGCACGCTATCTCCGGCATTGCTCGTCGTTCCTCTGGTTCTGTGCGTCTGAATGGGGCAGAGCTCAAGCTACGAAGCCCGAAGCAGGCCATCGAAGCGGGTATTACGTTGCTGCCGGAAAGCCGCAAGGAACAGGGGCTGATGCTCGGACGCTCGGTGCTGGACAATACGGCGCTCGCGGCTCTTCCCCGTTTCACGAGCGCGGTTGGTTTCGTGCGCGAAGGTCCGCTCCGCCACGAGGTAGAACAGGTGCTGGACCCTATGGCCCTGCGTGGAGGCAATCGTCTCGACGAGGAGGTTGGAAACTTCTCTGGAGGCAACCAGCAGAAGGTACTGCTCGGGAAGTGCTTGCTTACGCAACCGAAGCTCCTCATCCTTGACGAGCCCACGAGAGGCGTTGACATCGGTGCGAAGCGTGCGATCTACGACGTGATCGCACGTATCGCTGCCGAAGGCGCAGCAATCATCCTCATCTCTTCAGAAGAGGCTGAGGTGTTGCATCTCTCCCACCGCATTGCCGTGTTCAGGGAAGGTCGAATCGTTGCGTCCTTCGATCACGGAGCCGCAGATGAAAATACGCTGCTCGCCGCAGCGCTCGGTGCCAGCGGCGAACAGAAGAAAGCAGAGAACGAGAAATAATGCAGAAACTCTTTGTTCGCACCGACGCCGGGCGTCGGGTCAACGCGCAGATGGTGCGCGACTATGGCGTGCTCGCCATTCTTGTGCTGCTGTTCGTCACGCTGTCGGTCACTACAACAAACTTTTTGACGACGCGCAATCTCATGAACATTCTGGATCAGAACGCGCCGCTCATGCTGCTCGCTCTGGGCACGACGTTCGTGATCCTCACTGGCGCCTTCGATCTGTCGAGCGGTCAGGTGATGTCGCTCACTATCGTTCTCGGCGCACAGTTGAGCTTCGTGCTTTCAAACCCTTTGCTCGGCATGCTGCTCGCGCTCGCTGTTTCAATCCCGATCGGCGCGCTGAACGGCTTTCTCATCAGTCGGTTCAAGATCAATTCGTTCCTTACGACGTTGGCATCGAGCATGATCATCTCTGGGTTCGCCCTCTGGTCGAGCTCAGGAGCACTCATCGACCTTTCGGCGAATAAGACATTTACCTTCATTGGCACGACGAAGCTCTTCTCTACAATCCCAATGTCGGTAGTGATCTGCGCACTGGTATTCATAGCCTTCACGCTCGTGTTGCGCTATACCAAGTTCGGTCGCCATGTGTATGCGCTCGGCTCGAATGCCGAGGCGGCCAGGATCTCGGGTATTTCGGCGGTGAAGATCCGCACAACGGTGTATGTGCTCGGCGCATTCGCCGCGGGTCTCGCCGGCCTGATCCTCGCTTCTCGCACCGGCGTCGGGCGGATCATCACCTCGGCTGACACGATGACCTTGAGCGCTATTGCCGCGGTTGTCATCGGCGGCACGAGCATCGCGGGCGGACGAGGCGCCATGTGGCGCACCGTTATCGGCGTGCTACTTATCGCATTGCTGCAAAACGCCTTCAACATGATGGGCGTACCACCGTACTGGCAGACGATCGTGACCGGTTGCGTGATCGTGCTCGCGGTGCTCGCCAATGCGACGGCGGGTCGAAAGGAATGATTCCGATACGTGAATCCGACCTATCTGTACCCGAGGCTTTGAAAGGAACACTGTAATGACGCCCCAGATCGAACACATTCAGAACTACATCGGTGGAGAATTCGTCGACGGTTCCAGCGATGACAGACTCAAGGCAGTCGATCCGACCACCGGACGGGTCATCGCCACCACTCCATGCTCGACCGCTGAAGACGTGGATCGCGCGGTCGCCGCTGCAGAGGCCGCGCTACCCCATTGGCGAGGCACGTTCCCGGCTGATCGGCAGCGCGCGCTCCTGAGGATCGCCGATGCTATCGAATCTAATGTGGAGCGTCTTCTCGACGCCGAGGTGCTCAACACCGGCAAGCCTCGCGAGACCACGCGAACAGTTGAGATTCTGCGTTCGGCCGACCAGTTCCGTTTCTTCGCAGGCCTTGCACGTACCGGCGACGCGATCGCCGCTGGCGAGTATGCTGCTGGCGTGACCGCGCAGGTGCGTCGCGAGCCTCTCGGCGTCGTTGGTGCGATCGTGCCTTGGAACTATCCACTTATGATGGTCACCTGGAAGCTCGGCCCTGCACTCGCCGCGGGAAATACTGTGGTTCTCAAAGTGTCGGATACGACGCCACTGTCAGCCTGGAACCTGGTGCATATCATCCAGGACATACTCCCTGCGGGCGTACTCAACGTGATCTTTGGAGACCGCGACACCGGTCGCCTGCTCGTGGAACACGAGCGACCCGATGCGATCTCATTCACGGGTAGCACGCGGGCTGGCATCCACATCACGGCTGCTTCCGCACCCACGCTCAAGAACCTTCATCTTGAGCTTGGCGGCAAAGCTCCGGCTATCGTCTTCGACGATGTCGACATCGAGGGAACCGCGCGTCGTATCGCCGATGCAGCTTTCTTCAATGGCGGCCAGGATTGCACCGCGATTACGCGCGTGATCGTGCACGAGTCAATTCACGACGAGTTCCTGCGTGCTTTCACTGCTGCCGCACAGGCGACAAAGCCAGGAATGCCAGATGCGCCTGACACCTTCTTTGGTCCGTTGAACAATGCTGAGCACCTCGCGCGTGTGCGCGCCGTAGTGGCGGCACTTCCAGAACACGCGACCGTCGAGACGGGTGGAACCCAGGTAGGCGAGGAGGGCTTCTTCTTCGCGCCGACCGTGATTTCAGGTGTGAAACAGAGCGACGATGTCGTGCAGAACGAAGTGTTCGGCCCGGTGGTCACCGTGCAGTCATTCAGCGATGAACAAGAAGCACTTGAACTCGCGAATGGCGTCGAGTTTGGTCTCGCCTCGAGCGTATGGACACGCGACATTGCGCGCGCGAATCGGATTTCGATCGGACTCGACTTCGGAGCGGTATGGGTGAACACGCATATGGTAATCCTCGCGGAGATGCCGCACGGTGGCTTCAAGAAGTCAGGGCACGGCAAGGATCTCTCGCGTTACGCGCTGGATGACTTCAGTCGAGTCAAGTACGTGATGACCAGTCTCGACTGAGTCTCCGAGATCATCCGCACCGCCACTACGCGGTTTTTACCGGAAACCTGAAGAAGAGTAAGGAGCAAAGATATGAGCGAAGAAGTTGTCGTTGTGTACCGGGCAGTCGCATCCCCAGAGCATCTGCAGGAGGTGCTTGATGCGTTCGAGGCCATCGCGTTGCGCACGCACGCTGAGGAGGGGTGCCTTGGCTGGGCGATCCACCAAGGCGTCGAAGACCCTAACGAGATTATCGAGGTGTCACGTTGGACCTCTGCTGAGGCTTCGGCCGAGCATGGCGCTACCGAGCATGTGCAGTGGATCCTCGGTGTGCTTGGTGCTCCGGGCGTATTGCAGCAGTCGGGCGCCCTTTCGACCATAAAGCCCCTGGGCTTCGGTACGCCCGAGAAGGGGTACTTGGCGAGCGGTCATTGAGTCACACGGTGCACACCGGGTCGAGGCGCAGAGGAATTGAGTAAGGAACGATGGAATGACGATGAACCAACACGATGAGGAATTCCTCACGGATTGGGCTGCGCACTCGCGCTTCGGCGCGGTTGACGGGACGAACGGTGTGGATCGTCAGGCGGCTAGCGAGGCCGATGGAGAACAGCGCAAGTGGTTCGCCAAGCTTCTTGAAGGGCGCGGCTTCACTGTGCACCGGGACGCGATCGGCAATCAGTTCGGCCTGCTCGAGCTGGTGCCGGGTGCTCCCTACGTACTCACCGGCTCACACATGGACTCCCAGCCCACCGCCGGCCGCTTTGATGGCGCATATGGCGTGATGGCCTCGGCCCACGCGTGCTTTCGCGTGGCAGATGAAATGCGGGCAGACCCGTCACAGATGCGCTTCAACCTCGCGGTCGTCAACTGGTTCAACGAGGAAGGTTCGCGCTTCAAACCTTCGATGATGGGTAGCTCGGTGTTCACCGGAAAGCTCTCGCTCGACGAAGCGCTCGAAACCCCCGACCCTCACGGCGTGCTCGTACGCGAAGCGCTTGATGCGATTGGGGAGCGCGGTGACTTTGTCGCTCCTCGCGTTGCTTCATATGCCGAGATCCATGTGCAGCAGGGCCGCAGCATGGAGGAAGAAGGCGTCACGATTGGCTTGGTGAACGCGACTTGGGGGGCGCATAAATTCGAGTTCAGGGTCACTGGTGAGCAGTCTCATAGCGGATCAGCCCTCATGGCCGACCGTCGGGACGCGCTGCTTGGTGCAGCCCGACTCATCGTCGCCGCTCGCGAGATTGTCGACGAGTTTGAGCCGGGAGCACTGCACACGGCGTGCGGGGAGATTCAGGTCTACCCGAATTCGCCGGTGGTTGTCGCGAGCGACGTACAACTCCTGTTCGATCTGCGCTCGCCGAGCAAGGAAGTGCTCCGTGAGGCATACGCGAAGGTCATGGCGACCGTGGATCGCGTGCAACGGGAGGATCGAGTATCGATCGAAGTCGTGGCTGAGCACAGTTGGGATCAGAATCCCTACCCAGAGAACGGTGTCGAGCTCGCACGCGAGGCCGCGGAGGAGCTAGGGCTCTCTCATGCTCGTGTGATGACCGTTGCGGGGCATGACTCGACCAATATGAAAGACGAAGTACCAACGGTGATGCTCTTTGTACCGAGCGTCGCCGGTGTTTCGCACAATGTCGACGAATACACGAGGGATGAGGATCTCATCTCGGGCTTGACCCACCTCACGGGTGTGGTTCGTCGGCTTGCGGCCGGGGCGCTCGTCTCCTGAGTTCAATCAGAACAGGCGTGCGAAGTATTCCACGCCGTTAAGTAGACAGGATGGATGCAAGAATGAGTGATCTGAAAGCAGAAGAGGTCGAGGCAGCTGCGGGCCGCATTGTCGAGTGCTTCGAGGATGGCGATCGCAACGGCTATTTCTCATGCTTTACCCCGGATGCGCGGTTCATCTTCTTCGATGAGCAAACGGTACTCGAGGGTCGGACCGCGTATGAGCGAGTCTACGATGCGCGTGTGCAGTCGGGGTGGCGCGTGGTGGAATGCAACAGCTACAACCACTCGGTGAGGATTCTTGGAGAGGGAGCTGCCCTCTTTACTCACGATGTCGATGTATCAGTGGAAACTGCTATCGGATCCGGAAAAGCCGAGCTGCGGGAGAGCATCGTGTTCCATCGACAGTCCGACGGACGACTATTGGCCGTCCACGAACATCTCTCCGCCAAACCGTGACGAGTCCGGCGTAACCCCTCGGCGTCACCCAACGAAGATTCAGAACAGAGAACAAAGGAGTTTTACATGAAGAATATTTCACGTGCCTGCCTAGCGGTGGGCGCAGCATTTGCACTGGCAGCAACAGTGGGCTGCTCGGTTGATACTTCGGGCACGGCTGATGAGGTGGCTGCATCGGATGTGTCGGCCGCAAGCGGTGACCGGTCCTGGAATGAGGGGGGTGCGGTAACAATCCCCGCTCCGGAGCCTGGTTCTGGTGAGGGTCTGCGGATCATGTACACCGGCTTCGGACAGGACAATAATCACTCGAACGCGATTTGGGAGGGTGTCAAGGCGGAGGGTGAGCTCCTCGGGGCCGAGGTAGAGTACACCGGACCTCCTTCTTACGATCCGGTGGCGCAGTCGAAGCTGTTGTGCGACGCTGCATCCTCCGGGCGCTACGATGCCATTGTCATCCAACCGATCGATAGTGCGAGCATCGTCGAGTGTGCCAAGCAGGCGCTTGACGCAGGGATCAAGATCGCATCTATCCAGTTTCCCATTGGCCCGAACATCGAGGCCGACAGTATTCAGGTCGACGGAGTGACCACGCAAATCCGCGAGGATGTTCCGGCGATCGCCCAGGCGCACGCCGATGAGATCGTGAACCAATGCGAAGCGCTCGACCCCTGCAAAGTGGTCCTGCTTTGGGGCGTGCGGTCGCTGAGCTTCGATGCTGCGAAGGTGCCAGTGATCATGAATGAACTCGACAAGCACTCGAATATTGAAGTTGCTTGTCAGGCGGACGCGGGCTATTCGGAGGACAGCGGACGCACTGCCTCGGCGGACTGCATCTCGGCGGTCCCCGATGTGGATGTGATCTTCGCAGGGTCCGATGAATCTGCGCATGGTACGGAGCAGTCGCTCGAGGATGCCGGACTCTCATTTGGCTCGGACGAAGGAGACGTGAAGATCATCTCCTCATATGTTCGTAAGCACGGGGTGCAGCAAATCATCGACGGTAAGCGGGTGATGTCGACCTTCCTGCGCCCGGATGCTGATGGGCGCGCGGCGGTGGATCTCCTGCTCCTCGAAATGGCCGGTGAGAATGTTCCGAGTAACGTGAATTCGCAGGACCTTGATGAGATCGGCGTCTACATCACCCCCGAGATCGTAAGTCGCTTCCCGAGCGTCATGGACAAAGCGTACTGATCGGTTACCTCATTCATTGGCGGTGGTGTGGCGCCGGTCTGCTGCGCGGAATAAACGCC
>JBEBUJ010000017.1:0-38525 GCA_040393365.1 Leucobacter denitrificans | reverse complement strand
GCGCACCCGACGAAGACGGGTCGACCGCAATGAGCGGGGCCGGCGCGCAGGAAGCGCGTGCCCAGCAGGCGCGTGCCCAGCAGGCTCGCGCTCAGCAGAACCGTGCAGCCAAGCAGCAGCCCGCAGCGCGAGGAGCGTTTGGCCAGCAGATCGATGGAGACGACGCGCCAGCGCCAGCGAATCGCGCAGAGCGCCGAGCTCAGAAGAAGAAGTAACTCCGTATCTACTTAGCCCCCGATTTCGCACGCCGTGCGATCTACAGAGGAGATAAAACTTGTCGAATGAAAGTTCGTCGAAAACGACGAAGAATGAACGTCGGGCTGCTGCCCGAGAGCAGGCGCGTCTCGCCCGTGAGGCTGAGAAGAAGCGCGAGAAGCGCAATCGCCTGTTCATTCAGGGCGGCGTTGTGCTCGGTGTGGTTGCGGTACTCGCGATCGTCGGACTGGTGCTGACCCAGTCGCTGAAGCCCGCTGGCCCCGGGCCAATGAATATGGCGTCAGGCGGTGCGATCTTCACTGAAGATCTCAAGGTCATTCCTGGTGATCGTCTTGAAGACCCCGCGGCACAGCGCATCGCCCCCGAAGTGGATCGCGAGTCCGTGCCACTCGATGTGAGTGTGTATGTCGACTACATGTGTCCTGCCTGCGGCAATTTCGAGCAGCAGAACGGAACAATGCTCGAGAACTATGTCGGCAGCGGTGACATTACGCTGCGTGTCTACCCGATCAACTTCCTTGACGGGCAGTCACTCGGCACGAAGTATTCGACCCGTGCCGCGAACGCCTTCGCGTGTGTGGTCGATGAACAGCCCGACTTCGCCTTCGCGCTGAATACTCGTTTGCTGAGCGCAGAGGTGCAGCCTGCTGAAGGAACGACCGGCCTCGACGACAAGCAGTTGCTTGAGGAGGCAGTTGCGGCTGGCGCTGAGCCCACCACGCAGCTGCAGAACTGCATCCGTGATCGCTCCTTCGCTGGGTTCATCGATGGCAACAACCAATGGGCAATGACCGACCTCGTCGGCATTGCTGAGGGTGAGCAGCTCGTTGCGAGCACCGATAACCAAGGCAACCCAGTGGCGTTCCAGGAGGCCGACGGGCCGCAGCGACTTGTGAGCACGCCGCTCATCCTCGTTAACGGCAAGCAGTGGAATGGTGCGCGCGACGGTTCTCTCGAGTCGTACATCTTGAAGGTGAAGGGCGAGATCGAGCAGGCAATGGCCGGAAACGGATCAGAAACTGAGGCGGAGGATTCGGCGGCCAAAGAAGAATCTGAGTAGACTAGGGGAGGCGATTTTTTCGCCGACGCCGCCTTAGCTCATCTGGTAGAGCAGCGCCCTTGTAAAGCGCAGGTGATCGGTTCGAGTCCGATAGGCGGCTCCCACAGAGTGAAGCCCTGGTGAAAGCCAGGGCTTCACTCATTTGGTCGGTTTGCAACTGGGTAGCCTCGGCGAAGTTCGAGCGTCTCACGCGCGATTCTCGCGCAAGAGTTCGCCTCATGCTCGAAATTCGCCGAGTGCTTGGGCTTGATTCTCGACCAATTTCTAGATTTTTCGGCGGTCCGTCTATCCCAGACTTGCATCATCAGATGATATTCGTCAGACTATCTTTTGGTAACTGAACTTAGGTATGCCTCAGTTCGTCTCGATGCTCGGTCGCCGCCTGTGTCTCGTACGCATGCAAGCCCCTTGCCTTCACTCAAGGAGAACACTCATAGTGAGTACACTCGCCGCCAGACCGCGCCGCGCAGGCGCAGCCGTATTGGCAATCGTCACATCCTTCCTGGTTGTTCTGAGTGGCATGTTCGTGGCTCCCGCCGCGCACGCTGTTCCCACTCCGACGCTGCAGGTCACCGAGGCGCCTCGCGAGGGTGGCACCGTGACTGTGACGGGAAGCGGATTCGCGTATGAATCTGAAGGTGACGGGGTCTATGTCGGACTCGGATCGTCTGCTTTCCCGAGTTTTTATCGAGGGTCGATGAGCGATACCGTTTGGGTCGCTCCGGGCAACTCAGTCGACAACACTCCAGGGCATCGATCAGCACCTATGAACAGCGACGGATCCTTCTCGATCACGTTCGAGGTACCCGCGATTGCTGATGGGGTTTCTTATGCGCTGTATAGTTCGATAGCCCATGGAGGGGGAATCACTGATCCGTCCCAGGACGTGAAAGTGGGTGTCTCGTACAGTGCACCAGCCGCCATCGGTACTGCGGTAACGCTTACCCCTTCGGCGGCCGAGGTGAGCGTCGGTGATGAGGTCACGCTCACCGCGACGGTCTCACCCGCTGAGGCAGCAGGATCAGTTGCATTCCTTAACGGAGCGACGCAGATCGGTGATGCACAGCCAGTCGGTGGAGGCGTCGCAACCCTTTCAACCTCTGCACTTCCTGTCGGCACGCACTCGCTGACCGCAACTTTCACTCCGGCATCCGGAGATTTCCTTGCCTCAACTTCTGCAGCAGCGTCGGTTACGGTCACCTCTGCGAATGAGGTGCCCCCGGTCGATCCACCTGTCAGTGAGCCCACAATTGCTGCATCGGTGACCGACGCTTCCGAAGAAGGCATTACCTTCAGCGCAACTGTTCAGAACATTGTGTTGCGTGCGGCAGCAGATGTTTCTGACACTGGCAAAGATGACCAGGGTGTCTATATTGCGCTCATCGAGAAGGATCTCGTGAGCGAACTAGGTAGTGGCGCCGATGCGGCTGCTGTCGCGGACTTTGCGTACAAGATGGTCATCCGCGATGGTGCAGTAACCCGCTCGATTGTTGCACCCGCTGAGAAGCTTGATCGCACCAAGCAGTACACCGTTGTGAGCTGGCTCGCACACGGCAATCTGAACGACGAACGGTTCCTCGCACAGGTGGACCTTAATGTCTCATACGCACAGTGGAAGGCCGTCTTCCCATCAACGATCGTTGCTGAGGTTACAGAGGCTACTGAAGCGGGCTTGAAGATTAGTGCGACGGTTGACAACATCGCTTTGCGTGTTGCTGCTGATGTTCCTGACACAGGTAAGGACGATCAAGGTGTTTACACCGCAATCGTTGAGAAGGATCTCGTAGACGAACTTGCCAATGGCAGTGATGCGGCTGTTGTCGCAGACTTTGCGTACAAGATGTTCATCACTGATGGTGCAGTAAATCGCTCCATTGTTGCCGCAGCCGACAAGCTGGATCGCTCGAAGCAGTACGCAGTTGTGAGCTGGCTCGCACACGGCAACCTGAACGAAGATCGTTTCCTTGCACAAGCAGACCTCAAGGTGAGCTGGGCTCAATGGGACGCAGTATTTGGCATCGCCGACAAACCCACCACTCTGACAGTTACTCCGTCGGCAACTTCGGTGAGCGATGGCCACACGGTTGGACTCACCGCGAAGCTCGATGCAGTCGCCCCGGTGAGTGGAACCGAACCGGCGGTTGTCGGCAAGATTCAGTTCTTTGAGAACGGAACAGCGTTCGGTTCGGCAAAGGAAGCGAAGCTCGGCAAAGATTCGAGGGGCAACGATCTGACATCTGTTTCTGTCACCGCAGAAAGCAGCGAGATCTCAGACGGCGACTCGACTGTGTACACCGCTGAGTTCACTCCAGCAGAAGGTGCGAACTTTATTACGTCAGCCTCCGAGCCAGTCACTATCGTAGGCACCGAAGCAACGGGACCCTGGAGCCCTGAGATCTCGGTGTTCGTGAAGCAGGGTGACGAGCTGGCCCCGTACACCGGTCAGACCGTGTACAAGGGCGACGAGCTTGTCGTACGCGGCAGCGGGTTTGATCCCGAAGCGAACGTCGGTGGCCGGGGCGCGCCGCTTCCATTCGGGCCTCAGGGCACCTACGTAGTGTTCGGCAACTTCGATTCCACAGGTTGGGAGCCGTCTGAAGGTGCCGCTTCTTCGAAGCGTAAGGTCACAAACCAGGGATGGCTGCTCGCAGAGTCTGTATTGAATTCTGTGCCACCGATGTACAAGAACGCGGTGCTCGCTCAGTGGATCGAGCCAACCGGTGGTACGTTCGAGTGGAATTCAGGGCCACTCACGACTCCGGATCAGGTGAAGGACGGCGAGTTCGGCATTTACACCTACGCAGCTGGCGGTGCAGTGAACGCCGCTGAAGAGCTGGCTGTGCCGATCAACTATGTCGACACTGTGCGTCCGGGCAATCCGAATATCGAACTCTTCCTCTCAGACGGCACGACCAAGTATGAGGGTCAGGAACTCGAAGACGGCGACACGCTCGTCGTAAAGGGCTCTGGTTTCGATCCATACGCAAATGTTCCTGCATCGAGCGAGGGCGGGGTTCCGATCCCGAACACGCTCCCACAGGGAACCTTCCTCGTCTTCGGCAGCTTCGCTGATGAATGGCAGCCTTCGAAGGGGATCGAGGGTGACGCACGAGTAATGAACAATCAGTCGCGACTGTGGTTACTCGCGGAAGATACGTTGGACGCAGTGCCTACCCAGTACCAGAATGTAATTCGCGGTTCATGGGTCGAGCTTTCGGTTGATGGCACCTTCGAGGCAGAGATCACCCTGAAGACTCCTGAGGTACCGCTTTCAGACGGTAACTACGGCATTTACACCTATGCCGGTGGTGCTGGGCAGGTAGTGAACGCCAAGCAAGAGCTTGCGGCAGAGGTGAACTACAACGACGGCCTTGGCGGCGAGGAGCAGGCAACTGGTGCTCTGCAGTGGGGCATCAAGGGCTCGTTCGTGAACTACGTTACGGGTGCTGGTTCAGTTGACACGATTGGTGCAGCCACTCGTACCGGCAACATCTTTAACTTCCCGCAGATCGCTGGCGGTGAGTGGAACGCGGCCTCGAACACGGGTGATGCCAGGTTTGGTGGCGGCGTGAGCTTCTCAGCTCACGGCGGTGCACTGAGTATTTCGATCGCTGACCCGGTGATTGAGGTGACGAGTGATGAAGATGCAGTACTGTCTGCGAAGGTAGACGGCACACTTCAGCCACTCGTGAACATCGACCTCAGCAAAGCCACGAAGACCATCGCTCAGGATGGTTCGGTGACCTGGACCGGTGCGAAGACCTCGTTGCACGAGGACTCTGTCGATGCGTTCGGTCAGTACGATGCCGGAGAAGTGTTCGATGACATCACCTTCACTGTGGGTGCAGAGAGCGATGCTGGCACGACCGATCCGGTCACTCCTCCACCGGTGACGAAGCCAAAGCCGACTCCGGCACCGAAGCCGGCACAGCCATCACAGCAGGCCGGATCGTTGTCATGGGGAGTCTCTTCGAACTTCGCTGACTACGTCACGAACCCGAACCGGGCGGGCGGTAAGTCGGGTGGCCGTATCGACACCAGCGGTGTTGGCAAGAGCGGCGGCGCGTTCCTTTTCCCGCAGGCAACTGGTGGATCGTGGAACAAGTCGACCCAGACCGGAACCGTGCGGTTCTCGGGCGTCGTGACCTTCTACGCGCACCACGGTGGCATTAACCGCAGCTACGCGAACCCGGTTATCACTGTGGCGAGCGCTACCTCGGGATCGATCTCTGTGAACGGGGCGACCTACTCGCTGAATCTTGGGGCGGGATCGAAGTCTGTCGGCTCGAACGGTGAGGTCACCTGGAGCAACGTTCCGGTGAACGGATCTATCAGCGGCGGCGGTGATGGCGGCGGCGGATCATTCACCATGGATGCGCTGAGCTTCACTGTTGGAGCCGCAAGCTCGATCCAGTACGGATCCACCACCCAGACCGAACAGAAGGTCGAGCGCGAGGCCGCGGCAACGCCACCGACCACCGACGGTATCGAGGTCGTGACCCCTGAAGATGAGCTCGTCCCCGGTGGCGAAATCGAGATCAAGGCATCTGGCTTCGAGGCGAACGAACGTGACATTCTCGTCGTTCTGTACTCGGATCCGATCGTGCTTGACCGCAAGGCTGGCGCAAACGAGTCGGGCGACGTGCGGTGGATCGGAACCTTGCCTAAGGACCTCGAGCCAGGAGAGCACACGATCACCCTGCAGGGCAGCATCGATGCGGGTGCCGTGATCACGGTGGTGGACGCAGACGAGAAATCAGAGTCCATCGAAGATATCGCTGCGACAACCAGTGGTTCAGCCGAAGCAGTGTCGGCCGAGGTCGCTGGACCAAGCTCCGACTCGGTGTGGATGTGGTGGATCGGTGCAGGTGCGCTTCTCCTCCTCGCCGCCGCGATGGGTGTGCTCGTCGTAAACCAGCGCCGCAACGCAGCAACAGGAAGCGATGTCTAAGCGCCACATGATGAACCAACACATGGTGAAGCAGCAGCGCCCTTCGCGTGCGGCCGCAGCTGGCATCACCGCGGCACTCGTCGTGGCTGGCAGCTTGCTGCTCGGCCCGGCGGGCCCTGCGGTCGCCACCGACGGAGGCACTGGGGGAGAGATGGCGACGTGCACCGTCGACTCTGCCGAATTGCGCTGGGGTGTGAAAGAGAGCTTCCGCAACTACATCAGCGGCAGCATCGCGAACGGTGAGTGGACAACAGAGAACGGTGCGACGTACGAGACCCCGGCATTCAGCTGGGCAAACGGTGTCGGGTCGTTTGCGTCTGACTTCAGTGAGGGATCCATCGCCTTCACCGGCGACATTCATTTCAGCGGGCACGACGGTGCGCTCACGCTCGACGTTTCAAACCCCGAGATTGTCTTCACCGGACCGGGCGCCGCTCAGCTCGTGCTCGACATGGGTGAGGCTGACGATGCGGGCAACGTCGAGTTCGAGCGGGTCGTTGCTGCCAAGGTGGATCTCGGGGGCTACGACGCAGGTGACGGCTCGACGCTGACGGTCGAGGAGGCAACAGTTGCGCTCACCGCGGAGGGCGCAGACGCGTTCAACGGCGGCTACGGCGATTACTACGCCGGCCAGGAGCTCGATCCGCTCGCTCTTGACGTGGCATTCTCGGGTTGCGACCTCGCGTCTTCCGGGACTCCCGCACCGAGCGAGGATCCTGGAGATGCCGAGGAAGCTCAGGTACCAATCGCCGAAGACGTCGCGGAGGCTCCGTTTCCGTGGCTTCCCGTCACGATCGGCGGTGTTGCGCTCGTCGTGATCGGTGTGGCTTCTGGCATGCTCATCGCAGGGAACCGCAAGTCGAAACCAAAGCCGTGAACATTGTGAAGTGATCCACACTGGGTGACTCACGCACCGAGGCCCCTCACCGCGCTATCGCGCATGGTGAGGGGCCTCGGTGCGTGCTGCTACGTTGATCTGCTATCTCACTCCTGTGCAGACGCGGCGTGGGACTCCCTCGGGGCCTCGTTCATTGCGAGCAAAGCCGCGAATGCGGCCCACAGGATCGCGAGCGGCATCGCGGTATCCTTGCCGTTCCAACTGCTCGACTGCCACATCGCGAACCACTCGGACCCGATCACGATGAACCCGACGAACCAGATGAGCAGGCCGACGCCGTACGCAGCGTAGCCCCACGAGCGCGCGCGATCGTACACGGCCGCACCGGCGTTACGAGCCAAGAAGAGTTTCACGCCACCGATAAGCCCGAGCAGTGTGAAGATGCCCTCGGCGATGATGATGCCGATGTATCCGACGGTCCAGATCCACGGCGCCGTGAGCGCACGCCACATGAGCGCGTTACCCTCGAACGTCGTGTCCATGGAAAGCACGTGCTTGACGAACTGGTAGTTGGAGTCGTAATCCATGAGGTTACCCATGAATACAAACAGGCCGAACAAGCCTGCGATGAACACAGTGAATGCCTGGAGAAGGCGGAGCGGATGCTTCATTTCTTCACCTTTCGCGTAAATACGAGATCTATACGTGGTTCAGTGTGATCCTCTAGCGAGACGGCTTGTACGAACTCCCATCCGTCTCCTGCCCGTTCGCGAACCACTTGTTGGTAATCCTGAGCGAGCAGCGATCCCTCTCGGCGACGCTGCACGGCAATGCTGACAAACGAATATTCCTTCATGTGGGACCTCCTTGGCGCCTAGCTTCGCAGCAAGACGGTGTTTTGTCGCCTATTCGAGCGCGTTTTTGTAGAATCCATGAGATCGCTATGTGTGGATCGGTGCCCTGACTGCCCGTGCGATTGTGCCAGTTTCATCGTGCATTTTCACGGTGCCTGGTCGGTAGAGTCGGCACCCTCAAATGTCGGTGGTCCCTGGTTGGATGAAGTCATGACCACGAAGTCTGCGCGACACGATTCACCCCGGCGTGACCGGCTGAATCTGCGTGCGTTTGACCGTGATAGCCCGCACCTCGCGGAGATCAACGGTGCAATTTCAAGTCTCGAAGACGTTGAGGCGATGGCGCGATCTGTCGAGGTTACTCGCATCGCGACCCTTGCTCGGGTGGCGCGCATCGTATGCGACGAGGCGGAACGTCAGGGGTGCAAAGGACACGTCGAGGAATCGCTCGCGTACCGCGCTGCCCGCGCCGACGTAGCCGCAGTTCTCCATCTTTCTGAGCGGTCGGTCGACCGACGGCTTTCCTATGCGGTGTTACTTACTCAGAGCTATTCCGCGACGCTTCAACGCCTCCGTGTGGGTCAGATTGATGCTCGTCATGCGCAAGTAATTACTGACGCTGGAGGAATCATCATTCCGGTGGGCCAGGCTGAGACGCCAGAACTGGTAGCGAGGCGGGAAACGTATGAGCGCAAGGTGCTCGAAATCGCTGTGACGACCACCCCAAACCGCCTGCAGCCAATCGCGAAGCGTCTGGCTGAGATGTATGCATGTGAAGAGCTCGACGCCCGGTATGAACGGGCTCAGAGACTGCGAATGGTGTGGGTCTCAGAGCGCGAAGACGGCATGGCCGAGCTCGGCGCGTACTTGCCCGCTCACGAGGCCAAGGCGATCCACTCTCGCCTCACACAAATTGCTGAGCGGGTGCAGAAGATCGAGACTCGGGAGTTTCCTGAGACGCCAGAGCCTGGCCCGCTGGGGGCAGCGACGCCTCGTCGCACGAGAGACGAGATTCGCACGGATCTCTTTACGGACTTGCTGCTTCACGGCTGCGGTAGTGCCGGAGCTCGTGGTGATGCCGACACGCGCAGTAATGCCGATGGGTACAGTGATGTCGGCACGCGCAGCGATGCAGAAGCTTGCAGCGATGCGGGAGTTCCGTCGGCGGGCGACCTTGTTGACGTGCCTAGGGTTCGGGGCATTGTGCAGGTGATTACCCATGAGGAGCACGTCTCTGATGCGGCGATCGGAGTGCCGGGTGGGAACGCCTCTGGCGGCGCGAGCGTGAGGGTGCCGCTCCCAACTCTTGAAGGTTATGGTCCAATCCCAATCTCAGTTGCGCGTGGGATCGCAGGTACCGCACTCGATTGGCAGCGGGTGCGTGTTGATTCGACGAACGGTACCGTTCTGAGCGTCGATCGCTACCGACCCTCGGAGCAAATGCGCAGGTTCCTCACTGCACGTGACGCGCACTGCAGGTTTCCTGGGTGCCGGGTGCCCGCGCACCGATGCGACATCGATCACACGATCGACGCGGCGCTCGGAGGACGCACTTCAACGGATAACCTCGGAATGTTGTGCAGGGGGCATCACACCCTGAAGCACCACACGGGCTGGAAGGTGAAGCAGCATCCTGACGGTGATTATGAATGGATGTCGCCCACTGGCCGAGTACACGTGGATCGCCCCGCGAGTCGTGTGAGGTTCATGGCGACTGAAGATAGTGGATCGCCGCCCGGCCAGTAGACCTCAGGCCCAGCCTGCCCTCCGACCCAGCCTGCCCCTCGGCGCAAACGCAAGCGGGGCCACACCTTTCGGTGCGACCCCGCCTTTTGCAGTTAAACTCTGCTGCTAGGACTTAGAAGTCCATGCCTGCGCCCGGGTCAGCTGGCATAGCCGGTGCTGGCTCTGGCTTGTCGGCGACAACTGCCTCGGTGGTGAGGAAGAGGCCAGCGATCGAAGCTGCGTTCTGCAGTGCCGAACGGGTCACCTTCACGGGGTCGTTGATGCCTGCAGCAAGCATGTCGACGTACTCGCCGGTTGCAGCATTGAGGCCCTGGCCGATAGGAAGCTCAGAAACCTTGTGTGCCACAACGCCTGCCTCGAGACCAGCGTTCATCGCGATCTGCTTGAGCGGAGCCTCGATAGCAACGCGCACGATGTTCGCGCCGGTCGCCTCGTCGCCCTCGAGCTCGAGCGTCTCGAATGCCTTAGCACCTGCCTGGATAAGTGCGACACCGCCGCCGGGGACGATGCCCTCTTCAACAGCAGCCTTTGCGTTACGCACTGCGTCCTCGATGCGGTGCTTGCGTTCCTTGAGCTCAACCTCGGTCGCAGCGCCGGCCTTGATCACTGCAACTCCGCCAGCGAGCTTCGCGAGGCGCTCCTGGAGCTTCTCGCGGTCGTAGTCACTGTCGGTGTTGTCGATCTCGCGGCGGATCTGCTGTACGCGACCCTGGATCGCATCTTCCTCGCCGCCACCCTGGATGATGGTGGTCTCATCCTTGGTGATGATGACCTTGCGTGCGGTGCCGAGCATGTCGAGGGTTGCGTTCTCGAGCTTCAGGCCGACCTCTTCCGAGATGACCTGTCCGCCGGTGAGGATCGCGATGTCCTGGAGCATTGCCTTGCGACGGTCGCCGAACCCTGGCGCCTTGACGGCAGCCGACTTGAAGATGCCGCGGATCTTGTTGAGCACGAGGGTAGCGAGTGCTTCACCCTCAACGTCCTCAGCAATGATGAGGAGCTGCTTGCCCGACTGGATTACCGGATCAACAACAGGAAGCAGGTCCTTGATGTTTGAGACCTTGCTGTTCACGACGAGGATGTATGGCTCCTCGAATACGACTTCTTGGCGGTCTGCATCGGTGACGAAGTACGCCGAGAGGTACCCCTTGTCGAAGCGCATGCCCTCGGTGAGCTCGAGCTCGGTGCCGAAGGTGTTCGACTCCTCAACGGTGACAACGCCTTCCTTGCCGACCTTGTCGATGGCCTCTGCAATGAGGGCGCCGATCTGCTCGTCAGCCGCCGAAATCGAAGCGGTTGCTGCGATCTCTGCCGTGGTCTCGATCTCCTTTGAGTTGGCGTGCAGCTCGGTGATTACCGCTGCGACTGCCTTCTCAATGCCCTTCTTCAGGGAGATGGGATCGCTGCCCGCAGCAACGTTGCGGAGACCCTCGCGCACGAGTGCCTGTGCGAGTACCGTAGCGGTGGTGGTGCCGTCGCCTGCTACGTCGTCGGTCTTCTTTGCGACCTCCTTGACGAGCTCAGCGCCGATCTTCTCGTAGGGGTCGTCGAGCTCGATCTCCTTTGCGATGGACACGCCATCGTTGGTGATCGTGGGAGCGCCCCACTTCTTCTCGAGAACGACGTTGCGGCCGCGCGGGCCGAGCGTCACCTTGACGGTGTCAGCGAGAATATTGAGGCCACGCTCGAGGCCGCGACGTGCCTCTTCGTCAAAAGCAATCATCTTTGCCATGTAATTTCGCCCTCCTGGACGTGTTCGGAGCTGCGGTGGAACCAGCGGGCATCCACGCACGGATTTAGCACTCAGTCGATCCGACTGCTAACCCCAATTTTGGCACTCTCCTGCTGTGAGTGCAAGAAATGGCGCTCGCCCAAAGCGAACGCACCGAAGATCGTTCGAGTTAGCTCGCGTCTTTGCCTGGACCCGCGTAATCGGTGCCGAGCAACACGACGAGTCTCGCGCCGTACTCGGTGTAGTCGGTCGAGGGGTAAGTGGAGATCCCGCCGAGTTCATTCGCAAGGCCATGCGCTGCCGCCTCGTCTGTTGGATCTGCATAGAACACGGCCGAGATAGTGACATCAGAGCTGGCCGCGGGTGCGGCTGCCAAAATGACACCGAGCTGCTGATCGGTGATGATCGGTGCGAGTCGTAGCGCGAGCTCGCCGTCCGCTGAAGTTCCGTCGAGCAAGACGACCGTTGCCTCTGGATCAAGTTCAGCCTGAACCTGTGCGGGCTCTTCTACTGGCTCTCGAGTTTCAGACGGCAGTGGCGGGAGGCTGCCCGTGGTATTCGCAATGTTCACACCAATGATGCCGAGGGCCGTGAGCAGCGCAGCGCCCGCAAGAGTAACAAACACGTAGAGCCACAGCACTTTCGGTTGCGCTGTAACCCGGTGCGCCCCCACGCGGCTTGAACGGGGAATCTCGTCGAACCGGTCAGCCGGGTAGCTCTGAGACGCAGTGCCGCGCGATTTCTCGCTGTGCGCTGCCTCTTGCTGCTGTGTCACCCGTGTCCTCCGGCGGTTTCAAGAATCAATTCGGTGTGGATCGTGCCACAGCCTACCGTTTAGAATAACCTGGCTCGCTGCAAACCGGTCTCAGAACGCTGGGCCCGTGAGCCGCATCGATGCTATGCCAGTGAGTCATATCCGCCATGCTTTGCATGTTGGGCGTCCTGTGGGCCGCCACCAGATCGTGCAATGCGATGCATTGCTACAACGAATCTGGTGCATATATTGCTCGTGCGAGTGCGTCGATGACATCGGGGATGCGGGGACCGCTCGCGAAAATTTTTGCGTCATCAATGTCGATGATGCGCCGGTGTTTTCCGGCCGCTGTGAGCGCGATGCTCGGTTGCGCCTCGAGCAACCCGTCGACACCCTCGGTGCTTTCGAGTCCCTTCGTCATCACAATAATGATGTCGGGGTTCATGTCGATCAGAGCTTCGTCGGTCATGGGTCGTTGACCCACCCATCCAACTTCTTCGGCGACGTCGACGACACCCAGTGAATCAAAGAGCGAGTCGACGCTGCTTCCCTCACCGAAGAGGTAGAAGATTCCCGATCCACCGCGCACATAGAGGAACGCAACGCGAGGGACCTTGCCTTCATCAGTGGGAATGAGACGCGCAACCTCGGCTTCTTTCGCGGCGATCGCTGCTTCGACCGATGTATTGAGCTCATCGGCCGCTGAGGCAACACCGAGGGCGGCAGATACTTGCTCGATTGCCTGAATGCTCGTTTCGGGGTCGACCGAGCGATCGATGACGACGACCGGGATGCCCGCGTTACGCATCGTGTTCACGAAGTCGATGCCGCCGATGCTGAGATCGGTCATGATGAGCGTCGGCTCGAGGCCGAGAACCGATTCGGCCTCGATATCGTGGCCGGAGCGCACGACGAGCGGGAGGTCTTCGACGCCGGGGAACTCAGTCGTCGCATCGCGTCCCACCAACTGGTCGCTGAGTCCGAGCGTGTAGATAATGTCGCTGAGGGTGCCTGTGAGGGAAATCGCGAGCACACGTGACGTGTCGGTGATTTCGACCTCGACGTCTCCCGCGCGATCTTTTGACATGACCGTCGTGGGGAGTACTGCTTCGGGAGTGTTCTTGAGCGGCTCGATGCTTGGTGTGCCGACGATCGCCGTCGTGGGGCCCTCATACCCTTTGGGGTCGTCAACGGGCGTCACTGAATCAAGCGGCGGCAGCTCCACTGTCGTGCTCGATGCGCTCGTCTCTGTTGGGCCAGCCGTTTGACAGCCCGTCAGTGCGATCGCGAGACCGAGCGCCATGGCGATACCGGCGCGAGCGCGTGATGAGCGAGTCGCCCGGTGGGCGCGTGAGTGAAGCATCAAGTTCCTCCAAAAGGTGCCGGAGTAAGCTTAGCCTTTGAAAGATATGATGAAGTGAGAATTTTCTCAGTCAGTACGTTTGGTCGGGCGCTCACTCGCGCCGCACAGAACTTCAATGTAAGGATCCCCGCGCGCGCATGAACAGCCCCGATCGCACCGTGCATAAGCGTCACGGACGTCGCGTCCCGCTGCTCTACGTCGTACTCACGGTACTTCTGCTTCTCAGTGTGCTCGTCTCGGCGGGCACAGGCCAACTCGCGATCCCGCCACAAGAGGTGCTCGGGTCGATCCTGCATCGCATCGGAATTGATTGGCTGCCGCTGCCGAGCGTCAACGCGGGGGACCAGGCGCTCTGGGCGATCCGCTTCCCGAGGGTCGCGATGGCCGTGCTTGTCGGCGTGGGGCTCGCTGTTTCGGGTCTCGTCATGCAGGCGATCTTCGGTAACCCACTCGCCGAGCCCGGCGTCATCGGTATTTCTTCGGGTGCCGCAGTTGGTGCGGGCATCTCGATCGTCTTCGGCCTGACCGTATTCGGCGAGTGGACCACCGCGGTGCTCGCGTTTCTCACCGGTCTTGCGGCGACGCTCGTCGTGTATGTAATGAGTCGCGCCGACGGGCGCACCGAGGTCGTCACCCTCGTGCTCACCGGTATCGCGGTAAACGCGATTGGCGGCGCCGCGATCGCCGGGCTTACGTTCGTGGGAGACACCCAGTCGCGCGAGGCCATCGTATTCTGGCAGCTCGGCAGCCTCAAAGGTATGGGGTGGACCCAGGTCATGATCGTGACCCCGATCATCGCGATCGGCCTCATTGCCGCGTATCTCTCTGGCCGCAAGCTCGACCTGCTGGCGCTTGGCGAGCGAAATGCTCGGCATCTCGGGGTGAACGTCGAGCTGTTGCGGATCGGCATGATCCTCGTCGTCTCGTTGCTTGTCGGGGCGGCGGTCGCCTTTGCTGGCATCATCTCGTTTGTGGGCCTCGTGATCCCGCACCTCATGCGTATGATCATGGGTCCGGCGCATTTGTCTCTCATCACCGCATCTGCTCTTGCCGGCGCGCTGCTCATGACCCTCGCTGACCTCGCGGCTCGCACCATCGTGCCGATGGCGGAATTGCCAATCGGCATCCTCACCGCACTCGTCGGTGGTCCGTTCTTCTTCTGGCTGCTGAGGCGCACCCGCAAGCGCTCGGGAGGGTGGGGATAATGGCGGCGAGACATATTGGACTTCCCACGCGGGTCGCGACCGGAACCGTCGTGTACTCGGCGACGGGCATCACACTCGAGCGAGGCAGACGTCGCCTGCTCGACGAGGTGAACCTCGAGGTGCACGCGGGCGAGGTGCTCTCGCTCCTCGGCCCGAATGGTGCCGGTAAGTCAACCCTGTTGCGGATCCTCTCGGGCGATCTCGATCCCGATGCCGGGACTGTCATGTTCGGCGGGCGCAACCTCAAAGAGTGGTCGCTGCTTGACCTCTCGCGGCGTCGCAGCGTGCTGTTGCAGGACAATCAACTGCTCTTTCCGTTCACCGTGCATCAGGTGGTTGAGATGGGGCGCGCCCCCTGGCGGCGCACCACGCTTGAAGACGAAGACAACGAGGCAATCAGTGAGTCGATCGAGGCGACGGATATCGGTCACTTAGGCAGTCGACGTGTGCCCTCGCTCTCGGGTGGTGAGCGCGCGCGTACGGCATTCGCTCGTGTCATCGCCGGCCGTACCGGCATGCTCATGCTCGACGAGCCGACCGCCGCGCTCGACCTCGGACACCAGGAGGCGGTGTTGACTCTCGCGCGCGAACGCGCAGCAGAGGGCGATGCGGTGCTCATCGTGTTGCATGACTTGAACCTTGCCGCCGCATATTCCGATCGCATCGCACTACTGCGCGAGGGGCGGCTCGTCGCCTGCGGTGAGCCGACAGATGTGCTCAAACCAGAGATCCTCAGTGACGTGTATCGCACCCCCGTCGAGGTGATCCCGCACCCCACTACCGGGCGCGGCATTGTGCTGCCGATCCGCGGCTGAGTTCTATTCTTGTGCCTCGGCACAATTCCGAGCGGCATTGTTCAGACATGATGCCCTACCGTTGCCGTTCGATTCTTCCTAAGGTGACATCAGAGGCGTGAGCGCGCGTATGCTTCCGAGAATCTTCTGCGGAGTAACGGAACCGGAGGTGCACCAGTGTTCAACCGTTCTGGGTTGCCCGTCTCGTTCTGGCTTATCTTCGTCGCGACGGTCATCGCACGGTGCGGGTTCTTCGTCGAGTCGTTCCTCACCATCTACATGAAGTCAGAGGCGGGATTCGATGCGGGTCTCGCTGCGTTGCTCATGGCGTTGTATGGGATCGGGGGTGCGGTGACTGCACTGTTGAGTGGCCCACTCATTGATCGGTTCGGCGCGGGCAAGCCTCTACTCGTCTCACTGCTGCTCACCGCAGGGGCTGCAGCGATGCTCGCCACAGGGGTGCCGACATGGTTACTCGGCTTCGTGGTACTGCTCATGGGCGGCGTCGGACAGGTCATCATGCCCGCGACGAATGCTCAGGTCTCGGTCATCGTGCCGCAGGCGCAGCAGCGCCGCGCATTCTCTCTCGTGTATATCGGTTTGAACTCGGGGCTGGCGTTCGGCCCGTTGATCGGCGGCTATCTTGCCGGGGTCTCGTTCTCGGTCATGTTCACCGTCGGTGCTGCGCTGATTGTCGTTGGAGCAGCCTTCGCACTGTTCTCGAATCGGCTTTCGGGGCCGAGCAGTATTCCGAAGCAGGGGGAGTTCAGAGGCCTTGCGGGACTCAAAGCAGCGTTGCAAGACCGAGTGTTCCTGCGCTTCAACATGATGAATTGGCTGTTCATGGCCCTGTATCTGCAAGTATTCGTGATGCTGCCGTTGATCATTCTCCATGACGGAATGACGGCTCAGGACTACGGCATCGTCATGGCGGTCAACGGAACCATGCTTGTCGTGACTCAACTGCCGGTTGATCGTGCGGTGCGTCGATTCTCTACAGCCCGTCTGCTCACGGCCAGCGCGATCATACTTTCGGTTGGTCTCGTGATGAACGCATTCGCGACCTCACTGTGGTTTTACTTGGCCGCTGCCGTCTTTTGGACGCTCTCGGAGCTCATCAATATCCCCCTTGCTGCCACGGTCACCGCGACCATCAGTCCGAACAATCTCAGGGGAAGCTACCTCGCCGTGCACGGAGTCGCGTTTCCGATCGGAGTGGCGCTCGCCTCGCTCATGGGCGGAGTCGCTTTTTATCTGTTCGAGAACCCGAAGTTGATCTGGGTGCTGCTCGCGGTGCTCAGTCTCATGCTCGCGCTGCTTCGTTACCGGGGCGAGCGCAGTCTTGCTGAGCGCCTGGAAACAGTTCGCCCAGCCTCCTAGTAGTACAGCCTCCCAGTAGTACAGCTTCCTAATAGGTATTGCGTCCCAGTCAACGAGAGAGCGGAGAATGCGCCATGCAGAACCTGACGAACAAAGTTGCCGTCATCACAGGGGCAGCTGGCAGGATCGGCCGTGCTGCAACCCAGGTGTTTCAACGGGAGGGGGCGACCGTCATCGGTATCGATCTCCAAGATGCGGTTACTGAGTGCGACACCTACATTCGTGCCGACCTGAGCGAGGAGGACGAGGTCGCCCGAGCCTTTCAACACGTCGAAGAAACGTACGGTCGGCTCGACATCCTGTTCAGCAATGCGGGGATAGCCGCGGAGGGCGATGACAACGTTCTGCGGACCGATGTTGAGGTGTGGCAGCGCACTATCGCCGCGAACCTCACTTCGATGTTTCTCGTGAACAAACACGGGATCCCGATCATACTTGCGAGTGGTGGCGGAGCGGTGGTGAACACCGGTTCGCTTCTCGGCACGATGGGCTCGGCGATTCCGGGAATCGCCTACACGGCTTCGAAAGGCGGGGTGATCGCCCTCACGGCCGATGTCGCGGTTGAGTTTGCCCGCCAGGGCCTCCGCGCGAACTCGATCTCGCCCGGTCCCGTAGAGACGCCGCTCTTCACGGCAAATCTCGACGAGGAGGGACGACAGCGACGACTCGTCCATGTGCCTACAGGACGGTTTACCTACGCCGAGGAAATCGCAGAGGCTGCAGCATTTCTCGCGAGCGACCGGGCTTCGCATATCAATGGGATCGACCTGAAGGTCGACGGCGGCATCTCTGCCGCATTCGTCACCCCGGAAGGTTAGTGCATCGCCCACTCATCCGCCGTGGCACTATTGCTCACAAGCCAATGCCGCGCGTGATGCGTGAAAGCGCCTCATTCACGGCGAAGTACTGAACCTCTACGTCTGAGATGCCCCAGCTTGCGAGACGAGAGACCTGAGTCCCGGCGTACGCCTCTGCATGCTCGCGAGAGTCGAAGAGGTACACGCCTCCACTTCGGCGACCTGCCTCGTCTTCGATCCAGAGTTTCCACTGCAAGCCGGGCTCTCCTAATATCTCCGATGCAAGCACTCGATCCGCGTCGGCGGCATCTGCGCCGAACGGGCCCTGAGTCGGGTACTGAATAATGAGTGTGGTGAGCACGTGAGACCTCCTGGTACGCACTCTAGCGTTGAGCCGGTGTTGTTCACCATGACCACGCATGTGCGGGAGTATTGTGCGAGTGCATATGGCTCGAAGGGGAACTCAAAAGAGATGCTGAATGGTGTCTCGAGGTCTCCTCGGGATACCGAGGCTTTGCAGAACTCAACGCGGAGTCATGCCAACAAGTATCGATGGAGTGCAACATGGCAAAAACAGCAATCCGTAGGATCGCGGCGGCCACGCTCGCGATCGGCGCATCCGTTGCGCTGGTCGCCTGCTCCGGCGCATCGGTCGAAGGAGGGGGAAACACGGGTGATGAAGCCAATGCGACCCTGATCTTCGATCTCGGACTCGAGATGACCACACTAGACCCAGCCCAGATCTTCGATGTATCCGCATCGACTGTTGATCAGGCGATATACGAAGGGCTCGTGAACTACAAGCCCGGCACTGATGAGATTCAGGGGGTGCTCGCTGACTCTTGGGAGGTCAACGACGACGCCACCGAGTACCGATTCACGCTGAAGAACGACATCACCTTCGAATCGGGCGGAACGCTCACGTCGGCAGACGTTGAGTTCGCTTTCAATCGACTGAAGAATATCCAAGGCCCACCGGCATACCTCATGGACGGTCTGACGGTGACCACCGATGGCGACGACGTCGTCGTCATTTCGAGCGAACAGCCGCGGCCTGAGCTGCTCGCGATGCTCGTTTCGAGCAACTTCGCGGTCTACGACTCCGAGGCGATTATCGCCGAGGGCGGCCTCTCCGACGAGAGCGCTGCAACAGACGACACCGCTGGTTCTGTGTTCACAGAAAGTTCGTTCGGCACTGGTGTGTACACGCTCGAAGATTACGAGCCGAATGCAGAGGTCACCCTTGCGTTGAGCGATAACTGGCGCGGTGACGCACCCGATTTCACCACTGTGATCGTGCGTGACTCGCGAAGCATCCAGCAGCAGTCGCTGAATATTCAGAACGGTGGATCGGACGTGACCATCTCACTGTCCTCTCCACAGGTCGCCGAGCTCGACGAGAGCAAGGTGAACGTGTTGAGCCAGGCACTGCCTCAGGTGATCTACTTGCAGCTCACGAACTCGGGCGGCCCGACAACCAATGCCGATTACCGCAAAGCAGTGGCACTCGGACTTGATTACGACGGTCTCGTTGAGATTGCTGGCGCAGGTGCGCTCCAGGGTACGAGTGTGATCCCGACTGCTGTCCTCGGATCGATTCCTGAAGACGATGTGATCGCTCGCGATGTCGATGCGGCGAAAGCTGCACTCGAGGCGAGTGGCATGGCTGACCAAGAACTCGTGATCTCGTTCGGTAGCGACTACAGCGTCGGCGGCCAAGATATGGGCCTCTTCGCGCAGAAGATTCAATCCGACCTCGAAGAGATCGGTATGACCGTAACGCTCGACGGCGCTCCCACGCAAGTTTCTCGCACTGCGAACCAGGAGGGTAAGGTCCAGGCTGCGCTGTGGCCGTTCCCGCCAGACTTTGTTGATCCGAGCCAGTTCCTCATCCACAGCCCGGGTGGCTTGCTCGCCGAACGTGCGCACTGGGCTGTCGAAGACAATCCCGAGATCGATGCACTCGCTCAGAAAGCTATGATTGTCATCGATCCCGAGGAGCGCGCAGCGGCCTATGAGGAATGGGCACGGGCGGTTCGCGAGACCAACCGCTACATCTCGGTGGTCGAGGTTCCCCAGAACCTCGTGACCTCGAAGCGGGTCGGCAATCTCAATATGGATGTCGCAGGGAATGTGAGCTTCGAGACGCTCACCCTGGAGCAGCCCTAAGCACTGAAACGAGTTAGTTCCTGTGACTATCGGTACGTCAGCGCGGGCAGCTGGAGCGCGTGCGCTCCGGCTGCCCCGCCATCCCGTTCTCTCCTACACGCTGCGCAGACTCGGGCTCACGCTGTTGCTCGGCCTGGGTATCACGCTCATCACGTTCACACTTTCGGCGTTGGTGCCGATCGATCCCGTCGTCGCGGCGCTCGGGGAGCGCGCGGCAGGGGACCCGGATATCGTTGCGAACTACCGGGCCAAGCACGGCCTCGATGAGCCGCTCCCCGTGCAGTACTGGGTGTATCTCACGGGATTGTTGCGGGGCGATTGGGGCATGTCGCTGCAGACCCAGCGCCCCGTGCTCCAGGACCTGCTGAGCTACGCGCCTGCGACACTCGAATTGGTGTTCGCGACGATCATCATGGCGGTGGTGTTCGGCGTGCTGTTGGGGCTCGCGGCCGCGCTGTACAGGAACCGATTCCCAGACCACTTCGCTCGCGTCATCGCCTTGCTCGGCGTGAGCACTCCCATCTTCTGGTTCGGAATCGTCATGATTCTGATCTTCTTCGCTCAACTCGGCTGGCTGCCGAGCGGTGGGCGGATCGACCCCACGATGCCCAAGATCCAAGGTGGCACGGGCTTCCTGATCCTCGATACGATTTCGGCAGGTCAACCCGCGATGCTGTGGTCGGTGATGAAGCATCTCGTTCTCCCGTCCATCGTGCTCGGGCTCAGCACTCTCGGCTTGATCATTCGAATCACGCGAGCCTCGGTGCTCGAAGTGCTGGGCAACGACTACGTGCGAGCCGGACATGCGAAGGGGCTTTCGAGCGGCACGGTCGTGCGGCGCTACGTGCTTCGTGCCTCAGCTGGTTCGATCCTCACGATCACTGGTGTCGCGTTCGGCGGGCTGCTCGCCGGCACCGTGCTCATCGAGACCGTCTTCACTTGGCCCGGTCTCGGCCTGTACGCGTACCGATCCGCAACATCGGCAGATTTGAACTCCATCATGGGCGTCACGCTGTTCGTCTCCGTCTCGTACATCCTCGTCAACCTCATTGTTGATCTCTTCTACATGATCCTCGACCCGAGAGTGAGGCTCACATGAGTATCGAGAACGCAACGCCCCCAACGACGACATCGATTCCGGCCGCTGCCGAGCGGCGGCGAATGAAGATCTCCGCGACGCTTCATGTGGTAAAGCGCATTCTCCGCATGCCGCTCTTCGCGGTGGGGCTCTCAATTGTCGGTGTCTGGCTCATCGTGATCATCTTCGCGGGTCAGATCGCGCCGTTCAGCCCCAACGCTCAGCTCGGAATCGCTCTGAGTCCTCCGTCTTGGGAACACCTCTTCGGAACGGATGCTCTCGGACGCGATGTGTTTAGTCGTGTGGTTCACGGCTCGCGGATATCTCTCGTGTACTCGGTGATCCTCGTAACAGCAGCCATGCTTATCGGCACCGTAATTGGCATGATTTCGGGATTCTTCGGAGGCAGGCTCGACGAGATTCTCATGCGTCTTGTTGATCTGTTCTTCGCGTTTCCTGTGATCATCCTCGCCATGGCGGTCGCCGCGGCCCTCGGGGCAAGCGTTCAGAACGCGGTGTTGGCCGGCATCATCGTTTCCTGGCCGATCTACGCCAGAACCGTGAGAGGTCTAGTGGTCGGTTACCGCGATGCAGAATTCGTGGTGTCGAGTCGGCTCGCCGGCATGGGGTCGGGGCGATCGATTCTCGTCGATCTGCTTCCGAGCATCGCCGGTCCGACGCTTGTGCTCGCGACCCAAGACGTCGGAGCCGCTATCTTGCTGCTCGCAAGTCTCTCATTCCTCGGTGTCGGTGCGCAGCCGCCGATGCCCGAGTGGGGCGCGATGATCTCTGAGGGCGTCACGTACTTCAGTTCGTGGTGGATCGCCGTGTTCCCGGGTCTCGCGATCGTCACAGTCGCACTCGCCTTCAACCTGTTGGGCGATGGATTGCGCGACATGTTCGACCCGAAGATGAAGCGTTCGATTCAGAGGAAGACGAAATGAGTCTGCTGAGCATAGAGAATCTATCGATTGCACTCCCGGTAGATGGGCGTATCCTGCCGATTGTGGAGGGAGTCTCTCTGCAGGTCTCCCGTGGGGAAGTACTCGGTATCGCAGGTGAGAGCGGCAGCGGAAAGACCATGTCGGCGATGGCCGTCATGGGGTTGTTGCCCAAGGACGCAATTGTCACCGGGTCGATTCGGTTCGAGGGCAAAGAACTCATCGGCATGGGGGAGCGTGAGTTTCGAAGCATTCGTGGCAACGACATCGCGATGGTCTTCCAAGATCCGCTGAGTAGCTTGCATCCGATGTTGACCGTCGAGAAGCAGTTGACGGATCACTTGCGTAAACACAAGCGGATGAGTCGCCACGATGCGAGAGTTCGTGCGGAAGAGCTGCTTCGGCTGGTGCAGCTGCCGAACCCGGCGAAGCTGCTCCGCGTGTATCCCCATCAGCTTTCTGGCGGTCAGAGACAGCGAGTAGCAATTGCGATCGCGCTGGCCTGCGAACCTTCATTGCTCATCGCCGACGAACCGACGACGGCGCTGGATGTGACCGTGCAGGCTGGCATCATCGAACTGTTGCTTGACCTCACTCGGAAGATCGACATCGGAGTGATGATCGTCACGCACGATCTCGGGGTGCTGTCGAGCATTGCGGATCGTCTCGCGGTGTTCTACGCGGGTGGAATTGTGGAGACGGCGGGCGCAGCAGCGGTATTCAGGCACCCTACTCATCCGTACACTGAGGCCCTGCTCGCTGCAGTGCCACACCGAGATGACGATGGAGACATTGACCTGAAACCGATGCGAGGCACGCCGCCTGCGGCAGGTGAGTGGGCAGAAGGTTGCCGATTCAATCCCCGCTGCGACTATGTCGAGCGCCAGTGCTACGTCATTGACCCAGTGTTGTTGGAAGCAACTCCCGGTCACCAGGTTGCTTGCCACGTGAGAGGAGCCTCGTCATGACCGTTGTAGATGAAACCCAGAAGCCGCTGCTCAGCATCGAGAATGCATCGATCGAGTACAAGCGCGGAGACCGCACGGTCATCAAGGCCGTGAATAATGTGAGCATTGATTTGTACCCTGGCGAGATCATCGGAATCGTTGGTGAGAGCGGCTGCGGCAAATCCACGTTGGCCAAAGGCATACTCGGTCTTGCTGAACTTTCCTCCGGCAGTATCGAGTTCGATGGGATCGTGGTTTCCAAACTCGGCCGCCGCCGCCGCGACAGGCGACTTCTCCCGGTGCAGATGATCTTCCAAGATTCGGCAGCCGCTCTGAATCCGAGGCGAACGATCGGTGCGCAGATCGCAGAGGTCGTGAGCGCCCGCGTGAAGCACCGTGGTGAAACCGGGGTGAACGAGATCAACGAGGTTGCTAACCTGTTGAGACGTGTCGGGCTTCCGCCGGCCGCAGCCATGAAGTACAGCCATGAGTTTTCTGGCGGTCAGCGTCAGCGTATTGCTCTGGCGAGGGCTCTCGCATCGAAGCCCAAGGTGCTCGTCGCCGATGAGCCGATCTCGGCGCTTGATGCGTCAGCTCAGGCGTATGCGGCGAAGCTTCTCGTGGAGGTGTGTCGCGACGAGAACATTGCGCTTGTGTTCATCTCTCATGATCTCGCGGTTGTGCGGGCGATCGCCGAGCGAGTCGTGGTGATGTACCTCGGGCGGGTGTTCGAGCAAGGCCCCACTCGGGAAGTCTGGAAAGACCCGAAGCATCCGTATTCGAAGGCGCTCATTGGAGCTATTCCTGTGCCAGACGGCTCCGGCAAGCGACCCGAGACACTTGTCGGTGAGGTGCCCGATCCGGCCAACGCGCCCTCGGGTTGCGTGTTCCACCTGCGCTGTAAAGAACGGTTCGAGGGTTGCGACACCCAGGTGCCGAAGCTGATTCCGCTGGGTGGCACGCGCGCGGCGGCGTGCAGACTTCTTGAAGAGCCCGTCGAAGCGGATCGGATTGTTGCTTGACACAGTTGTCACTGCTGTTGCTGTGCAGCTGAACATAGTGAGTGTGGCTCTTGCTTCATAACGTATGAGTGGAAGCATTCCGGCCTAGCAATGTGGGACGTCGAATCAAGGAGGATGAGATGACGAAACCGATTGATGAGTTGATCGTTCAAGACAAGGGACTCGTGAGCCGCGAGATCTTCGTGGACGAGGATCTCTATAAGCAAGAACTTTCGAAAGTTTTCGCTCGCGCGTGGCTGTTCGTGGCGCACGAGGATCAGGTTGCCAAGAACGGAGACTATGTCGTCTCCAAGATGGGAACCGATACCGTCATCGTCACGAAAGACATGGAGGGTAAGGTCCATGTGCTTCTGAATACCTGCACGCACCGTGGAATGCGTCTATGCCGTAACGACATGGGCAATGCCCGCACATTCTCCTGCCCGTATCACGGCTGGTCTTACTCGATGGACGGCCGGATTGTCGAAACCCCCGGTGATCTCGCTGGTGTGCCAGGGCACGCGACCTATTACCACGGTGAGCTCGACAAGAAGGACTGGGGCCTCGTGCGAGCTCCGCGCGTGAAGGTGTACAAGCGCACGGTATGGGCTTCCTGGGATCCGGATGCACCGGACTTTGAGGACTATCTCGGTGATATGAAGCTGTACCTCGACTATGCGCTTGACGGTCGTGACGGCGAACCCGGCAACAACGAAATGATCGGGGGCGTGCTCAAGTGGCGTGTTCCGTCGAATTGGAAGTTCGCTCCCGAGAACTTCATCGGCGATAACTACCATGACATCTCACACCGCTCGGTCGATCTTGTCGGAATCAATCCGTCTGGCGGCACCGGCCGACGTGACGATGAGCCTGACGAGGCCACTACGCTTGGCTTTCCCAAACTCGGCCACGGCGTCATCGGGGAACCTCCGTACTTCGAGGAACCGGAGTTCGTCGAGCAGTGGGCGCAGAACCCCGAGGTCCTTGAGTACTACCGACAGGTCCACAAACGACGTGAAGAACGGTTCGGCGATGAGCGCCGGGTCAGCATGACCGTCGGCACGATCTTCCCAAACATGTCGTTTCATGGGAGGCAGCCTCGCACCCTCGCGGTATTCCACCCCATCTCGCCGACCGAGATGGAAATGTGGCGATTCTTCCTTGTGGATCGCGACGCGCCTCAGGCGGTGAAGGACATGGCTCGCCACTATCACCTGAGTTATTCGGGCCCTGGTGGACTCACCGAATCTGACGACATGGAGAACTGGTCGTACGCCACTGACTCGAGCCGCGGGGAGATTTCCCGAAGCATCTACTTCAACTACGAGATGGGTTTGGGGCACGCGCGCGAACTCGAGCATCTCGAGGGTGCCGTCGAGAACGGCGTCTTCACCGAAGAGAATGCGCGAATTTTCTACCGTCGCTGGGCGGAGTTTATGAAGGCTGGTTCTTGGGACGATATTTACCCGGGGAAGGGCCCGGGCCCAGACCCGACTGGCAAGGCCGCCGCACCGGCCGACGAGAGCAAGTGAGGACGACATGTCGAAAGCTGATGAGATTGAACTGCTTCACGAGGTCACGCAGTGGTTCTACCGCGAAGCTGACATCCTCGACTATCGCGAATACGCCGAGTGGTTGAAACTGCTCCACCCCGACGTTCGCTACTTCATTCCCCTTGTCCGAAACGTTCCGCGAATTCGAGACACCGAGTTCACCCGTGAGCAGGAGGACAATGCGTGGATGGACGAGGGGTTCACGACGCTCGAGAAACGGGTGAAGCAGATACTCACGAATATTCACTGGGCCGAAGAACCCCCGTCTCGCGTTTCCCACCTGATCACGAATACCGTCATCCTCTCGGTTGACGGAGTGCCGGGCGCTCGCGAGGTCGAGACGAGATCTCGAGTGTTCGTGTACCAAAACCGCATCGATGACGAGGTGAATCACTTTGTTGGCAAGCGCATCGATCGACTCGTCGAATCGGACAACGGGTGGCTCTTGAAGCACCGCACGGTTCATCTGGACCAGAGCGTATTGCTCGCGAAAGCATTGACGGTATTCATCTGATGGTCAGGGCAATTCTGCATTCGGCCGACGGCCAGCAAGCGTATGACATCGATGTGCCCGAGGGCTGGACCCTTATGGAGGGTGCGCGACAGGAAGGTGTGGAAGGTATCGTCGCCGATTGCGGCGGCGGTGCGATCTGTGGCACATGTCACGTGAAAGTACGCAGGGAATGGCTCGAGCGGCTCATGGAGCCAGAGCCGAGTGAGGCTGCCCTCCTCACTATCGTCCCTGAAACGAGTGAATGCAGTCGCCTCGCTTGCCAGATTCCGATGGAACCGGAGATGGATGGCATCGAAGTGGACATTCCGAGCGAACAGCTCGATATCTAGCGGCGTATCCGCCGCTCAACTGAGAGGAATATTTGTGGAGACCGTGTTTATTTCGTCCGCTATCCCGGACGACCTGCGTGAACGCCTGCAGAAGAACTATCGCGTTGTCGATGTCCCTGAGGGCACGACGAGCGGCTTCGAGCAGTACGGCGAACCCGCCGGTTGGTTCATGGATGGTGGCACGCCCGTAAACGCCGCGGTGCTCGCGCAGCTTCCTGGGCTGCGTGCGGTATCGAATCACGGCGTCGGGTATGACAGTGTGGATGTTTCGGCTGCCACGTCTGCTGGCGTAGCCGTCACGAACACCCCTGGGGTGCTGGACGACGCCGTGGCCGAGCTCACCCTGGGACTCATTCTCGCGCTGGGTCGCGGCATCGTGAAGTATGACGCGTATGTCCGTGATGGCTCGTGGGCGCGTGAGTGGCCCCCGTACACCAATGACGTACATCGCAAGACACTCGGCGTAGTCGGCATGGGCCGGATAGGCAGGCGACTCGCCGAACTCGTAGCGCCGCTCGGTATCGAGGTGCTCTACCACAATCGGTCGAAGAATCAGGAGATCGACGACTCCGGGGTCGCGACCTACGCCGAGTGGGAAGACATGCTGCAGCGCTCGGATTTTGTTTCGCTCCACACGCCACTCACCGAGCGCACTCGCGGCTTCTTCATGAAGGAAGACTTCGCACTCATGAAGAAGAGTGCGTATCTCATCAATATGGCTCGTGGCGCTGTCGTGAACACCGAGGATCTCATCGAGGCGATCAAGAGCGGATCTATCGCTGGTGCGGCGCTCGATGTCTTCGAGGAAGAGCCGCTTCCTGCGTCGCACGAACTGCTCACACTCGACAACGTGATCGTACAGCCTCACAATGGTAGTGCGACAGTGGAAACTCGGCGAGCTATGGTCGAACTTGGAATCGAGAATCTAGAGGATATGCTCGAAGGACGTAAGCCGAAGACTCCACTCAATTGGGAAGATATCTACTCATCCTGATCAACGTGGGGGAAGGAGCTGGGCGCGTGCGTGTGCCCGGCTCCTTTGCTTTTTCCAGCACTGCGGGGTTTTCTTAATACGAATGGGGGAGTGTGAACGATTCAACGTCTAATCAATACGTAACGCTGCGTACGTTGCTCGCAGACCAGCAGCTGAATCTCGAGCCGGTTCAGACACCCGAGTATCTGCTCGATCGACAGGTGCGCTGGGTGACGGTCACCGAGATGGTGGATCCTGCGCCATACCTGCTCGGTGATGAACTCATCCTCACGCTCGGGAGCGCTTGGCCAGACGGAGAGTCGCCGGATATCGAGCGGTTCGTTCAGAGGATCGCTTCAGCCGGGATTGCGGCACTCGGTCTCGGCATCGGATTGGGGCATGAACATGTACCGCAGCGCTTGATCGATGCGGCGAGTGCGAACGGAATCCCCCTCATCAGCGTTCCGCTCACCACGAGTTTTCGATCGATTGGCGAGTTCGTCGTGGACTATGTGCTCGGCGACAAATATGCTGCCGTGCAAAGCACGCTGCAAGCGCACGGTGAGCTCACGGAAGCACTCACCTCGCGTCTCGGCCTGGAGGGACTCATCACTCGGCTGCGCAGGCTCATCGAAGTGCCTGTCGCCGTGCTCGATTACTGGGGTGGAATACTCGCGAATCAACCAAACGCGACCATCTGGAATGTTGAGTCGGTCATTGAGCAGCGGAACCGGCTCACCGCCGGTGACGTCGTTGGCGGCATGACCGTGTATCCGGTAGTGATTTCCGATAAGCGGGTCGCGTTCCTCTGCACCCAGGGCACGGGGACTGCGCCGGAACTCATGCATTTCGCGGTGAGCCTCGTTGCTCTGGAGCTCTCTCGGCGGCAAGCATTGCAACACGGTCGACGCGAACTCGTCGGCCAGGTGCTTGGCGATTACGTGCAAGGTGACCTCGCAGACCACGAGGCACACCGCCGATTAAGCCGCGCTGGAGTGAATTTTGCCCAGTCGAATCGCATTGTTTTGGTGCACGTCGATTGCGCACCGCACATACTCGAGGATGTTCCGTGGAGCAGCGACGACTTTCTCCCACAGAGTTGGGGGGACTATACGGTCGCGCTCGTCGACGGCATCATCGCCGTGGTGAGCTCTGAAGCCGTTGAAGTGGAACAGCTCTCAGAAGCGCTGACGCGACAACTGCAGCGACTCGGTGAGACTCGTATCGGGATCGGCAGACTGTATCAGGGAGTCGCAGGGCTCAGGTTGTCTTGGCTCGAAGCGCAGGGTTCGATGCGCTCGGGAGCCTCGAGTGGAATGGGCGGAACGATGCACCTGCCGAGGCTCATGCTCGCGAGCCTGCGTGTGCCGCTGCAGAGTATCGGCGATCAGATACTGAAGCAGTTGCTTGATTACGATCGGGAAAACGATGCGCAACTCGTCGATACCCTCAAGGTGTTTCTCGAGTGCGATTGTCAGAGCGCTGAAGCGGCTCAACGGCTCTTCATTCACCGCAACACGCTCAGATACCGCTTGCGGCTGATCGAGAAGCTCACGGGCGCGGATCTCGATTCGTTCGAAGTGCTGGTGAACTTCTACCTCGCGGTTCTCGCGCTCGAGATGGGGTAAGAGCTCACTCCTCTAGTGCTGAATTCCAGCGGTAGGGCTGAGTGTTGTGCTGGTGCACATATGCGGTCCGCACTCTCGCTCATACGATGAAAGTACTCGAACCATCTTTGGATGGAACGCAGATCATCAATGAGGAGACCTGAGATGAGCGGTATTCACGACCGGCTGAACGCAATTTATGAGATTGCGCAGGGCAAGATAGGCAGCGAATGGGTGGCGAGCGAGAGTGGGCGTACTCAGGAAGTTCGTAACCCCGCCACCAATGAGGTCATTGGAACAGTTGCGGCGATGTCTGAGGCGGATGTCGAGCGTGCTGTCGCAGCCGCGCACGGCGCGTTCGCCGAGTGGCGAAAGACGAGTGCCAAGGAACGCTCGACACTGCTTCGTGATTGGCGAAACCTCATTGAGGAGCACCTCGAGTCGTTAGCACTCATCCTCACCCTGGAGCAGGGTAAGCCGCTCGTCGAAGCACGCAACGAGGTGCGCCAATCCATCGCCTACATTGAGTTCTTTGCCGAGGAGTGCCGCAGGCTCTACGGCGAAACCATTCCCGCAAACACACGCGATCGGCGGCTCCTGGTTCAACGAGAGCCGCTCGGGGTGGTGGGGATCATCTCTCCGTGGAACTTCCCGTCTGCGATGATCGGGCGCAAGGCCGGGGCTGCGCTCGCAGCCGGTTGCACCGTGGTGGTCAAGCCTGCGCAAGAGACCCCGCTCAGTGCACTTGCGCTTGCAGTGCTTGCGGAAGAAGCGGGGTTCCCAGACGGGGTGTTCAACCTGGTCACCGGCTCTGGCAGCGAACTCGGGGCGGCATTCACCTCACACCCTCTGGTGAAGAAGATCTCATTCACCGGTTCGACACCTGTCGGCAAGCGTCTCGCGCGCGAATCGGCCGATACGCTCAAGCATCTTTCGCTCGAATTGGGGGGAAGCGCGCCGTTCATCATCTTCGATGATGCAGACATCGATCTCGCCATTGCGGGGGTTCTCGCGAGTAAGTTCCGCAATGCCGGGCAGACCTGTGTAGCGACGAACCGCATTTTTGTGCACTCGAGCATCTCCGAGGAGTTCGCGGAACGCTTCTCTGAGCAGGTGCAAGCTCTCAACGTCGGTGTTGGAACCGACGAGGGCACCCAGATCGGGCCGCTCATCAACGAGGGCGCGGCCGAGTCGGTCGCCAAGATGATCGAACTCGCCCGCCACCAGGGAGCAGTCGTGCGCACTGGTGGTGGAGTGCCGGAGGGCGCATTCGTGCAGCCGACGGTCGTCACTGGTGTCGATGATGACATGGATCTCGTGAACAGTGAGATCTTCGGGCCAGTGGCCCCGATCTCGACGTTCGACGAGGAAGAGGAAGTCATCGCGCGTGCGAACTCGACAGCCTACGGCCTCGCCGGGTACTTCTACACGAACGACTATCGGCGTATCGTGCGGGTCTCGGAAGCGCTCGAGTTTGGCATGGTCGGTGTGAACGAGTCGCTGACCACGACTGAAGTGGCTCCGTTCGGAGGGGTGAAAGACTCCGGCTATGGGCGTGAGGGCTCCCACTTTGGCCTCGAAGAATACACCCAACTCAAATACATCTGCATTGGTGGTCTCTGATGCTACGCGCGAACACAACTGTTGACACCAAAGCCGATGTGCTCATCATCGGCGGTGGGCAAGCTGCGGCTGAACTAGTGAAGTCGCTCCGTCGTGAGAAATTCGAGGGGACCATCCACCTTGTGAGCGCGGAATCGTATCTTCCCTACGATCGACCGCCACTTTCGAAGGGCGCGATAGGCGACGGCGTCGATATGGCACGACTCGCGTTTCTCAACGAGGCGGGATACGACAAGCACGGTGTGGAAATCGAACTTGGTGTGAGTATCACCGACCTCGATGCGGAGCGGCACGAGGCAACGACCTCCGACGGGAGAGTGATCCGCTACGATTTCTGTGTGCTCGCGACTGGCGCCCGGGCCGTGCCATCGCCGTGGGCAGGAACGAAGCGAGTTCACGCGATTCGTACCTATGATGATGCGGTGAAACTCGGCGAGGCGATTCGCAGTGGTGCGAGGCGCTTCTTGGTTGTGGGCGGCGGATATCTCGGGCTGGAGACCGCGAGTTCACTCGCCGAGTCCGGCATGGAGGTGTCGCTCGTCGAAGCCAGTCCGCAACTGCTCACCGGACGAGCATCGAAGTTCGTCTCGAATTGGCTGCGTGACAAACACGAAGCGCTGGGGGTGAAGGTATATCTCGGGTCGCTCGTGGCCGAGCTCGAAGAGCGGGATGAGCAGGTTTTCGTTCGGCTGGCGAACGGCACTGAAATCGTCGCTGACCAGGTTGTGTTCTCGGTCGGCGCGCTCGCGAATGCTGATCTCGCTAAATCGATCGGCGCGGAATGTGGGCGTGGAGTGCTCGTCAACGCGCAGTGTGAAACGACCGTACCCGGGGTGTATGCGATCGGTGACGTTGCGAGTTATCGCACGAGTAGCGGTGGCGAAGCGCGCGTAGAGTCGGTGTTCAACGCGACCTCTCAGGCGAAATCCTTGGCGCGAGTACTGGCAGATAAGGAACCCAAGCCAATGAGTGCGCCGACGTTCTGGTCCGATCAGGTGGGTGTATCGATCCGTCTTGCGGGTTGGGTCCCGCCCACTGTTGAGACGAACGATGTGATCACTGAGGCGGAGGACGGTTGGCTCGTGGAGCGATACCTCGGGGGCAGGCTCGTCGCGATCGAGAGCATGAACCGGCTCGCCGAGTACATGAGAGCGCTTCCCGAGATCGTGGATCTGAGAAAGAAACTGTAACTTATGGGTATACGCAACGGACTCACGAACTATGGTGACGCGGAGTTCGCCGCGTACCTGCGAGGCGCGTTCTCCTCGAGTATGGGTTTCAGTGACGACGCACTCGATCGCCCGATCGTCGGAATCACCTGGACCGCCAGCGATTTCAACAACTGCCACCGGCTCGCGCCCGAACTCATCGAAGCGGTGAAGCGGGGAGTGCTCATGGAGGGGGGACTCCCCATGGTGTTTCCCACGCTCTCCCTCGGCGAGGGGTTTCTCAACCCGACATCGATGTATTTTCGCAATCTCATGGCCATGGAGACCGAAGAGATTGTCCGCGGTCAACCGATGGATTCCGTGGTGATGATCGGCGGCTGCGACAAGACGCTTCCCGCCCAAGCCATGGCTGCGCTGTCGCTCGACTTCCCGACGGTGATGCTCCCGGTCGGGCCGATGATGACCGGCAGTTATCAGGGCGAACGATTGGGGGCATGTACTGATTGCAGAAGGTATTGGGGTCGTTTCCGCGCGGGTGAGATCTCTGAGGAACGACTCACCTCGGTGAAACAGAACCTCGCGGCAACGGCTGGGACGTGCCCCGTGATGGGCACCGCGAGCACGATGGCGAGCATCATCGAGACTCTGGGATTGTCGCTTCCCGGCTCGGGAACCATTCCTGCGGTGGCCTCCGAACGTATCCGTATGGCGGAGTTGAGCGGAAAGCGGGCAGCGGTGTTCGCGCGCGACGGCGGACCGGGGGCGCGCACCTTCATGACTCAGGAGTCGCTCGACAACGCGATACGCATGCTGCTCGCGATCAGCGGATCCACCAATGCGATCGTGCACCTCACCGCAATGGCTCGCCGTGCCGGCCTCACCGTCGACACGGCCCGTTTCAACCAGCTCAGCGAGAAGACACCGGTCATCGTCTCGCTCAAACCTACGGGCGACGGGTACATGGAGGACTTCCATCGCGCCGGGGGCGTTCGAGCGGTGCTCCGGGAACTTGCGGAGAGCTTCGACCTCACGACACCGACGGTTGCCGGCGGAAGCCTCGGGGACTCCATCGATTTCGAGGAGACGTGGCGAGATCACACAGTGGTTCGGCCGCGGTCGAACCCGGTGAGCGAGGTCGGCGGTCTTGTTTCGCTCTCCGGTTCGCTCGCACCGACGGGCGCGATTCTCAAACGCGCCGCTGCTACCCCTGAGCTGTTCGAACGCACGGGGCGTGCTGTCGTGTTCAGCTCGCCAGAGGATCTGGCTGAGCGCATCGACGATCCCGAGCTCGACGTGCATCCAGATGATTTTCTTGTCATGCAGAACAGTGGCCCCCTGGGGGCTGGTATGCCCGAAGCGGGCTATCTGCCGATACCGAAGAAACTTCTGCAGCAGGGGGTCACCGATATGGTGAGACTCTCCGACGCGCGTATGAGTGGAACGGCATACGGCACCATCGTGCTGCATATTTCGCCTGAGTCTGCAGTGGGCGGCCCGCTTTCTCTCGTGCGCGATGGCGATCTGATTCGTCTTTCGGTGAGCGAACAGCGACTCGACCTGTTGGTCGACGAAGAAGAGCTCGCCGCACGCACGCCGACGATCAATATCATGCCGCAACGCGGAGCCTATGGTGCGCTCTATCAGCAGGAAGTGATGCAGGCGCCCGACGGCTGTGATTTCCGCTCCGCCGTCTCGGCGCACGACGCTCCGCAAGTACGCGCGGGCGGTGAGTCTGCATGAGACGACTCGTCATTGCGCTGACCGGCGCTTCGGGGGCCGTCCTCGGCGTCGAGGCCCTTCGCAGAGCGGCTGAGATTTCTGATGTCGAGACGCACGTCATTGTCACAGGGTCAGGCCTGCAGACCCTGCACCAAGAAACCGACCTGAACTTCGCCGATGTGCGCGCTCTCGCTGATTTCGTGCACAAGAATAACGACCTTGCGTCAGAACTCTCGAGCGGATCGTTCCGTGTCGACGGCATGCTCGTGGCTCCCTGCAGCGTCACGACGCTGTCATCTATTGCAAACAGCTATGACGCGAACTTGGTGGTACGCGCGGCAGACGTCACGCTGAAGGAACGAAGGCCGCTCGTGCTCATGCTCAGGGAGACCCCGTTCCATCTCGGACATATTCGACTGATGGAACAGGTGACGCTCAATGGCGCTATTGTGATGCCCCCGATGCCCGCGTTCTACTTGCGACCGAAGAGTGTTGAGGAGATCGTTGCGCAGACCGTGGGCCGCGCATTTGATTTGCTCGGGATGCCGCTCGACGACACCCAGCGGTGGGGCGGAATTGATCCCGCCAGAAAGGCAGAGAGAGAATGAGTGCGCACGCAGCGAAGGGGCTCCGCGAAGACATCGACAGGTTCGAGGCGGCAGGCCGGCTCCGGCGAATCGCACGCGAGGTCTCTCCGCGCTTCGAAGCCTGTGCCTATGCGGCGGAGATCGGCAATGAGCACGCGGTGCTGTTCGAGCGGGTCGCCGGATCGCCCCTGCGCGTGGCCATGAACACCACCGCGAGTCGCGGTGTGATCGCAGCAAGCCTCGGAGTCGAAACCGCGGATTTCGCCGAGCACTACCTCTCGGCACTCACCCATCCGATAGCGCCCGTCGAGTCGGGGCCGGAGCGCGGCACTCCCGCTGTCCAGGAGATTGTATTCCGCGGCGACGAAATCAACCTCGCCGAGCAACTGCCGATCCTGACACATCACGAGAACGATGCAGGGCCCTACCTCACATCGGGGGTAGTCATCGGAGAGCACGAGGGCCTGCGAAATCTTTCGTACCACCGGATGCAGGTTCGCGGGCCGAGAAGAACCGGAATCGTCGTCGTTCAGCGCCACCTGCACCGGATGCTCGATGCCGCTGATGCAGAGAACCGCCCATTCCCCGTGGCAGTCGCCATTGGACTCGATGCTGGCATGTATTTGGCGGCTGGCACATCAGGCAGCGCGGCGCCGTATGGCTTTGACGAGTTCGGCATCGTCGGTGCGCTGCGTGGTGAAGCGGTGGAACTGGTTCCCGCGGTATCAGTGCCGTTGCACGTTCCGTCGTGCGCCGAGATCATCATCGAGGGACATATTCTGCCGAATCTGTCGGAGCCGGAGGGGCCGTTTGCGGAGTTCGACGGCAACTACGAATCGGGTGAGGAGCGAGTCTTCGAAGCATCCGCGATCACCATGCGCTGTGATGCGATCTATCACGGGCTCGCGACCGCGACGAACTCCCAGCTCAACATCATGGGCTTGCCGAACGAGGCGGTTCTGCTGCGTGCGGTCCGAGCGGTCGTGCCGGGCGTGCGGGCCGTGAGGGTTACCCTCGGTGGCCTGCGCAAATTTCACGCCGTTATCAGCATCGAGAAGCAGATCGCCGGAGACCCGGCCGACGCCATCATCGCGGCGTTCGCGGGACATCGAGACCTCAAGCAGGTGACTATTGTCGATCACGACATCGATATCTCTGATCCACTCGAGGTAGAGCGGGCGGTTGCGATCTACTTTCAGCCTCACACCGGCCTGCACGTGTTCACGGGAGGGCGAGGAAATCCTGTGGATCGGAGCCTGGCCCCTGATGGCACAACCTCCCGCATGGGTATCGACGCCACTCGTCCCGCCGGTTCACTGCCACCGACGCTCGCCCGCGTGCCGGGTCGGGAGAACGTGCGGCTCTGATCCACCAGAGCTGATCCCCCAGAGCTGATCCACCGGAATTGATGGACCGGCCCTGACTTACCTTGGCTCGACTCGCGAGCGGCACCCTGCCACTAGGGAAGAAGGATATCGCCTGAGAGTTCATCCTCATGCATCGAGGTCCAGACGGATTTCGTGCGAGTGTAAAGTTCTACCGCGCCCTGGCCGCCCTCGCGAGTGTATCCCGAGCGTCCGATGCCTCCGAACGGCACTCGGTCTGAGATAACGCCGTAGGTGTTTACCCAGATCGTGCCCGCGCGTAGCGCTCGTGTGACCCGATGCACCCGCGCCGTGTTGTTCGACCACACACCCGCGGCCAGACCGTACTCCGTCGCGTTCGCAAGCCGGATCGCCTCTGCCTCGGTGTTGAACGTGCTCACGACTGCGACCGGCCCGAACACCTCCTCGCGCACTATCTCCATGTCGCTCGACACATCGGTGAGCAGGGTGGGTCGCACGTAGTACCCGTCGGCGAGCTCGGGTGCGATCGGAAGGTCTCCTTCTGCGACGACCCGCGCTCCGGCGTCCACCGCGTCTCGGATCATCCGATGTGTTTTGTCAGCCTGCGCTCTCGTCGTCTGCGGGCCCAGCTCTGTTCCTGACACGCGGGGGTCACCCGTGCTGATCGCACGCGTACGCTCGGCAAGAGCCTGAAGTAGCTCGTTTCGTGCGGCCTCTTCGACGATGATCCTGCTCCCCGCGATGCAGGCTTGACCGGTATTGCTGAACACTCCGCTCGCAAGCCCGTTCACGACGCGGTGCTTCGGAGCGTCGGAGAACACGAGCTGCGCCGATTTTCCGCCGAGTTCGAGTCCGACGGGAATGAGGTGCTCGGTGGCCGATTGAGCGATGGCCCTGCCGGTACCGTCGTGTCCCGTAAAGACGATGAGCGAGATTCGAGGATCCCGGGTGAGCGCTTCACCGGTTGCCCTCCCGCCGGGAAGTACCCGGGCGAGATCCTCGGGGAGCCCCGCTTCGCGCATCACGTCTTCAAGGAGTATCGCCGACAGAGGCGTTTCAGGAGAGGGCTTCAGCAGGCAGGCGTTCCCGAATGCCAGCGCCGGCGCGAGCTTCTTCGTCGCAAAGATGATGGGTGCGTTCCAGGGCACGATCGCTGCCACCACACCATGCGGTTCGCGCACCGAATAGGTGAAGTACTCGCCCTCAACAGGGATGACATCGCCTGTCACCTTGTCGGCGTATTCGCTGAAATAGATGAAGGATCCGGCGGCGCGTCGCGTCATGGCGAGACTCGCGGCGTGAGGAGAGCCCAGATTCCTGGTCTCAATGTCAGCGAACTCGTCCTCGCGCTTCAGCATGAGCTCGCCAACTTTGCGGAGAAGCCGCCCGCGAGTTATCGGGCTGGTCGCCGACCACTCCTCGAACGCTGCGGCTGCCGCCCCAATCGCGCGCGACACTTCGTCTGGCGATGTGTCCGGTACATCGGTGATCACCGTTCCGTCGATGGGGGAGAAGATGTCCATGTCGCTCGTCCTACATTCTCGCTATCGGCTTGCAAATGTTGCACTCGAAAGCCTTTCAGCTGAAAATGACGTACACATCGTGCGCTAGTACCTCGTATGGGCAATTCATTGTGCTCCGGCACAGCTGGTAATCTAACCGGCAAGACGTTTCTTACGGGTCTTTAGCTCAGTTGGTAGAGCGCGTCGTTCGCAATGACGAGGTCAGGGGTTCAATTCCCCTAAGATCCACCCTTGTTCCGACGCATCGGAGGCGAGAAGATCCCGATTGGCAGACTGGATCAGCTTTTGTCAGCATCGAGACTCGGTCGTGTGAGCGTCACTGGTTCCAAGTCAAGTGACTCGACGTGCGCGGCAATATCGGTGAGCGCACCCACCCAAGTGTCGCCGCGGTCGAGCACGTGCTCCACGATTGTCGCGAGTGCGCGTACGCGAGCGGGCCTCCCGCTCAGGAAAGGATGATTCGTGAGCGTCCAAAGTCCACCCTCGTCGAGCACAGCGGAAGCGTCGTCCCGCCACATTGCCGCTAGATTTTGCGGTGATGTGAACTGAGCATTGCCTGCCATCTCTGGAATGAAGCAATAGTGTCCCCAGTCGTCGAGACCCCAGTGGATGGGGATCTCAACAATTGGGCCAGACGGCGTCGACAGCAAGTACGGGTGGTCAGCGTTCATCAACGTCGAGTCGTACCGAAAACCACGATCGACGAGCAGTTCGGCAGAGTGCCAATTCATCTCCCAAAACGGGGCGCGGTATCCGGCCGGACGGACTCCGAAGCGTGACTCAAGAACCTCAAGACCTCGGTCGAGGATGTCGGCCTCTTCCTGTCGACTCTTGCCAACCAGGGATTCGTGCAAATAACCGTGGTGGGCAACTTCGTGTCCCGAGTCTAGGATCTCCTCGACTGTAGCTGGGTAACATTCTGCGGTGTAACCCGGTACAAAGAATGTGGAGCGGATACCAAAACCGTCGAGCAACCTGAGCAGACGGGGAACCCCAACGCTTGGGCCGTAGCTCTGCTGGCTCATCAAGGTGACGCGGTCTCGCATGTGAGGCATGCCACTGAGTACCGCTGACTCGGCATCAACGTCGAAGGTGAATGCGGCTGCGGCGGAGTAGCCCTCCGGCCAGGGGATCGGGGTAATCATTGTCTCTCCTCGGGAACTGTGATTTCAAAAGTCAATGTGCGGACTACTCAGTCTTCCGCAGGCCGCGAAAGTGCGAGGAGCGGTATCGCCTGCGTGGAACTTGTAGCGAGTTGAGACGTTCGATGCTGCACGGTCTCCTCCGATCATTCCTCAGATGCGCGGAAAACGGGATCGCCGTTTACCCAGGTTTCATCGACATTCATCGCAAGCAAGTCATCGATTCGGTCGGGGTCCAGCTCCCTGTCTAGCAGGACAAGATCCGCAAGTTTTCCGGGTTCGAGAGAGCCGACGGAGTCTTGCCTGCCGATGGACCCGGCACCCGATAGAGTGTGAGCTCGGATCGCGGTGGGGAGGTCGATTCCAGAGTCGCCGAGCACCTGCCCGCCGAGTGTACGTCTGGTTACGGCAGCATGGATCGCTTCAAGAGGGTCAGGGGGGCAAACCGGCGCATCGGAGGAAAGGGCATAGTGCATTCCAGCTCGTTCCAGTTCGCCGAGCGGCTTCACACGCTCGGCGCGACTGCCAAGCACGCGCTGTAGTTCCTCTCCGTATCGGCGAAGGTATTGCGGTTGAAGGATGCCCCAGAGGCCGAGCCGCTTCGCGCGGTCGAT
>JBEBUJ010000016.1:0-38665 GCA_040393365.1 Leucobacter denitrificans | reverse complement strand
GACATGAAGTTCTCGTGGCTCGCGCCCTCTTCGAGGCGGCGAATGAGGTAGGCGATTGCAACGTCGAATTCTTCGGGCTTCACGACGGGGGTGTAGAGCAGTAGCGATCCAACCTCGCGACGCACCGCCTCGGCCTGGCCCGTCGCCATGCCGAGCAGCATCTCGAACTCGATGCTGCCTTGCACGCCGCGGCTCTTCGCGAGCAGCCACGCGAGCGCGATATCGAACAGGTTGTGGCCCGCGATGCCGACACGCACATGCTTTACGCGCTCGGGATGCAGCGAGTAGTCGAGCACCGCCTTGTAGCTGGTATCGCTCTCTTGCTTGGTGCCCCAGGTTGCGGCGGGCCAGCCGTGGATCGCAGCGTCCACGAGCTCCATCGGCAGGTTTGCGCCCTTCACGAGACGCACCTTAATCGGTGCGCCACCGCGAGCGACGCGTGCGGCCGACCATTCCTGCAGGTGGATCATTGCGCCGAGAGCATCGGGGAGATAGGCCTGGAGCACGATTCCGGCCTCGAGTTCTAAGAACTCGGGACGATCGAGGATCTTCGTGAACACCTCGAGTGTGAGGTCGAGATCCTTGAACTCCTCCATGTCGAGGTTGATGAACTTGTGTGGCGTCGACGCTGCCGCCCGTTCGAACAACGGCACGAGGTGATCCTCGATCTTCACGACCGCCTCGTCGAACGACCAGTGATTGTGCGGCGCGACGGTTGAAGATACCTTGATCGAAACGTAGTCAACGTCATCGCGGGCGAGCAACTCGTGGGTGCCCGCAAGACGGCGCTCGGCCTCACGCTCACCGAGAATTGCCTCGCCGAGCAGATTGATGTTCAGGCGCACGCCGTCGCGCTGGATCTTTGCGATCGCTGGGCCAAGCTTCGATTCGGTCGCATCGACGATTAAGTGGCTCACCATCTGGCGCAGCACCTTGCGCGCGATCGGAACCACGACTCCGGGCAGCGGCTTCGCAAACGCGCCGCCCAGGCCAATCGCACCGCGCATGACTCCCGGCAGAAACTTCGGGGTCAGTGGCACGAGCTCCTGAAGCTTCTTCGCCGCAACATCAAGGTCTTCGGGGCGCACGACGCCGTCGACGAACCCCACGGTGAAGTCGAGACCGTGTGAATCGCGCAATACGCCTGCCAGCCGCTCGCCCGCGGCGTCTGCTGGAATCTCAGCCGCTTCTTCGAGCCAGCGGCGCACGAGCGCAATCGCGTTGTCGGCGAGATTCTGCGGGCGAGTGAGGGTGTGAGTGCGCAGCGGTTCCATGCCCCCAGTGTGAAGCGTTTTAAGCGTGAAGTACAGCGATAGAATCTACGCGTTATTGTTAAGTAAATATGAATTATTTGGAAGGTGCGTCAGATGCTCGAGATGAAGCGGCTGCGGCTCCTCTGGGAGCTTTCTGCGCGGGGAACCGTGAGTGCGGTTGCCGAGGCACTGAACTACAGCCCCTCGGCTGTGTCGCAGCAGCTTGCGCTTCTCGAGCGTGAGGCCGGCGTTCCGCTGCTGCGCAAGGTCGGGCGAACGCTCGAGCTTACCCCCGCTGCCGAGGTGCTGGTCGAAGAGACCGAGGGTCTGCTCGCTGGCCTCGAGCACGCAGAGGCAGTGCTGCACCGCAGGCATGCAGAGGTGTCTGGAACTATTCGCATTGCGGTGTTTCAGACGGCAGTGCTCTCGATCATGCCGAAGGCGCTGCACAGCTTGCGATCCACCTACCCGGCACTGCGTGTTGAGATGGTGCAGTACGAACCCGAGATCGCGCTGCGTGAGACCTGGGCGCGTGGCTTCGACCTGGTGGTCGCAGAGCAGTACCCGGGCCACGCAGCGCCGCACTTTGCTGGGCTCGATCGGCAACCGCTCACGAGTGATTCGATCAAGCTGTGCGTGCCCGCTCACGACTCCGACCCCGGGTTTGAGGCGGTCACGTCGATCGAGCATGCCGCGTCGCTTCCGTGGGTGATGGAGCCGCGGGGTGCGGCCTCGCGGCACTGGGCTGAGCAGGCATGCAGGGTTGCGGGGTTCGAACCCGATGTGCGGTACGAAACGGCGGATCTGCAGGCCCACGTCAGGCTCGTCGAATCGGGCAACGCGGTCGCGATACTGCCCGGGCTCGTGCAGGTTGGGCAGGCACGTATGTTGCGAGAAGTGCAGCTCGACGGTCGCCCCCGCCGCACGCTGTTCACCGCAGCCCGTGCGGCGGGAGGCATGCACCCCGGCATCGTTGCGGTGCGTGAGGCGCTGCAATCGGTCGCCGCCTCACTCGTGTGATTCCATTCGCGGTTTAGGGTCTGGGCGGGCGTGTGAGACGGTTGAGCCTGATGGACACGAACACCCCCGCCGCGCAGATGATGCCGGCGCACACCACGAAGGCGCCGGGGAACCCCACGAGTGAGATCATCACACCGAACGTCATCGGGCTGAGCGACTGTGCGGCACGATTCGCAACCATGCGGAGCCCTACCCCTAACCCGCGAGTCCGCTCAGAGGTGAATGCCGCGATGAGTGAGATGCTGAGCGGCTGAGCGGCGCCAAGCACGAGTCCTGCACACGCGCTCAATACAAAGTAGTAGATCGCGTTATCGACCAGGAAGACGGCGTTCACGGCGATTGCCCCAGGAACTATGAGCAGGAACACCGATGTCCCTTGGCGCATCCGGTTGAGGAGCGGAAGAACAACAAAACGCGAGATGAGTGAGAACGCGCCATACACCGATGCGAGCGCACCGATCACCGAGACATCAATACCCCGTGTCGCGAAGTACGTTGGAAGGATGCCAGTTTGCGCGGCGATCAAGAACAGCGCACAGAATGAGACCGACATGGTGAGCACGACACCGGGTTCGAACAGCATCCTCCAAGAATTCTGGTATGAAGCCCGCACGCTGGAAAAGAAGGTCTGGGCAGGATTAGCCTGTGTTCGCGAAGCGGATACACGATCTAGTACCCGACTCAAACCGCGGCTGAGAAACGGACTCGCGATCAACGAAAGCAATACGACGCCAAACGCGAATCTGAACCCCACAGTGCTCGCCATCCATCCGCCGAGCAACGGCCCGAGCAACTGGCCGCAAATTCCAGCGAAGCTCACATTGGCGATGCGTCTGTTGAGATCCTTTCGACCAGTATCCCCGGGAGCCGGTGCGATCATCCAGCTCTGAATACCTATCCAGATACTCATCAGCCCGAGGCCCGAGAATGCTTGAGAAAGCAGGAGCAAGTACGGACTCCCCGGCAGCAACAGTATTGCTATCGCGAGCACCGCGAGCACTGCCCCGAGCGAGACCACATGCTTGCCGCCGAATCGATCGACCGCCGACCCTATGGGGATCGCGAGCAAGAACGACGGCAACGTTTGCGTAGCGAGCACGATAGTGACAAACACCGGGGAAGCTCCCAGCTGAAGCGCATAGGTCGGCACCAGTGGCATGAGCATGCCATTGGCAAACCAGTAGCAGAAATTCAGCAGGCTCAGCAGAATCGAGGCCTTCGTCATCGCTACCTTCTCCGGTCGATCTCAAAACCACGGACGCCGCGAGGCGTATTCAACCTTCCCTGTTCATTGCGGCGACCTTGTCAAGAACGCACGGGCAGTTCGAGACGACTCTGCCTGGTATGGGCTCGAAGTTCTCGATCTGCACACTTGCGGATGCCTGAACAGCGCTCGGGCACCGAGTTCGAAATGCGCACCCTGAGGGAGGAGTGATTGGGCTCGGTATCTCGCCACGGAGAATGATGCGCTCCCTGCTGCGTTGCTTCTCCGGGTCACTGATAGGAACGGCGGAAAGGAGGGCCTGGGTATACGGGTGAATGGGCTCGCTGAACAGCTCGTCCTTCGGCGCTTTCTCGATCATCTCGCCGAGATACATCACGCAGACTCTCCGGCTGATGAACTCGACCACGCTGAGATCATGTGAAATGAACAGCAAAGAAGTCTGAGTCTCCTCCTGGATATCCTTCAGCAGGTTCAACACTTGAGATTGAATTGACACGTCGAGAGCGCTCACGGGTTCATCGCAGATGAGCAGCGAAGGATTCGAGACAATCGCGCGTGCTATCCCGATCCTCTGCCGCTGGCCCCCCGAGAACTCATGCGGGTACTTGACGAGGCTCGCAGTAGGCAGACCAACCAAGTCGAGCACTTCGCGGACCCGGGCCTTCTTCTCTTTGCTGGTTCCGATCTTATGCACGATGAGCGGCTCGACAACCGTATCTTCGACCGTCAACCGAGGGTTGATCGAAGCATACGGATCTTGAAAGATCATCTGCACGTCGCGTCGGACGTCGAGAAGTTCCTTCCCTTTCGCGTGCGCAATCTCTCTCCCATGCAAACGAATGCTCCCGCTGTGCGGCTCGAGAAGCCTCACAATGGAGCGACCCAGCGTGCTTTTTCCGCACCCCGACTCTCCGACGAGTCCGACGCATTCGCCATTGTCGATCGAGAAGCTCACATTTCGCACCGCGTCGAAGTGCTTCTTCCCTTTGGCGAATCCTGAGGAATTCAGTTTGTACCGAACAGTGAGATCCTCAACTTCAAGCACTGGTGTCTGCATTACTCTCCCGTTTCTTCAAGTTGTTGTAGAAGTGGCACGCGACGTTGTGCTCGATGTCTGCAGCTTCCAACACTGGTTCGGTATCGAGGCAGTGTTGCTGCACAAAGTCGCAGCGATCCGCGAATGCGCATCTTGTTCGATCTATCGACGTAAGGTCGGGCACCATGCCTCGTATCGACTGCAGGCGGTTGTCAGTTCCTCGAGGAACCGATCGGAGGAGACCCTGCGTGTACGGATGCTGAGGTTTCGCAAACAGGTCGTGAACCGAGGCCGATTCCACGACATTGCCCGCGTAGAAGACGTACACACGATCCGCGATATCTGCCACCACGCCCAAGTCGTGCGTCACAAGTACGATCGCCAGATTCCTTTTATCTCTGAGTTCCTTCACCAGATCGAGAATCTGCGCCTGCACTGTGACGTCCAGTGCGGTGGTCGGCTCATCGGCGATGAGGAGACGCGGCCGCGTGATGAGCGCCATTGCGATCATGATCCGTTGCCGCATACCACCTGAAAGCTCATGCGGGTACTGCTTCATCCGAGATTCTGCGTCGGAGATGTGCACATCTCTGAGCGCTTCGACGGCCCGCAGCCAGGCTTCTTTCTTCGAGATCTTCTCGTGACTCCGAAGCGCCTCGATGAGCTGATTTCCAATGGTGAATACGGGGTTCAACGAGGTCATCGGATCTTGGAAGATCATCGAGATCTCTGAACCGCGAAAACGGTTCAGATCTTGCTCGCCCAACTCGGTGAGGTTTTGCGCGTCGAAGACGATCTGCCCCGATGTGATAGCACCATTCGGGCGGGGAAGGAGCCCGAGTATCGACAACGCAGTCATGCTTTTGCCCGACCCGCTCTCGCCGACGATAGCAACAGTTTCACCCTGCCCCACCGTGAGTGACACATTATTGACTACGGTCGTCGAACTGTTCTTGTTGAAGATCTCTGATTGAAGATCATTGATCTCGAGGAGCGTGGTGTTCATTGCTCAACCTTCTTCTTCGGCAACATCGATCTGCGGTTCCTCTGCTTGACGGGCATATAACTCTTAGTGCCTCGTGGATCCATCGCATCGCGCAGACCATCACCGAGGAGATTTGCGCAGATCACCGTGATGAAGATCGCCACGCTCGGCACGATCACCTCAATGGGGTTTGACGTAAGGAAATTGCGCCCAGACGAGACCATGGCCCCCCACTCAGGGCTCGGCGGTTGCGCACCCAGCCCCAAGAACCCGAGTGTCGTCCCCATCAAGATCGCCTGACCCAACCGGACCGTGGAATAGACGATCAGCACCCCGAGGGCATTGGGAATGACGTGTTTCAGGATGAGGCGCGCATTGCTCGCCCCCACCGATCTTGAAGCCTCGACATATTCCCGTTTCGCCACACTGATGAATTGAGAGCGCGCCATTCTCGCGAAGAGCGGAATGTTTGCGATGCCCACGGCAATAGCTGCCTTCTCGACGCCGGGCCCCAGTGTGGCGACGACCGCCAGTGCGATCAAGATAGAAGGAAACGCGAGGAGGATATCGACGATTCGCATGAGCACACTCTCAGCCCGATGGAAGTAGGCGGAGATCAGGCCAATGGCGCCACCGAACAGCAATCCGATGAGCACCGAGATGATTCCCAAGGAGAGAGACGTGGTTGTTCCCGACATCACCCGACTGAAAAGATCTCTTCCCAGTGAGTCGGTGCCCAGCCAATGCGTGCCAGACATACCTTGCATGCGGTCTGCGGGATTCGTCTCAGTCGGATCGAACGGTACGTAGAGCGGCGCGGTAAGCCCTAATACGATGATGAGGATGAGCACGATGGCGGCTGCAGACGAGTACCGATCTTCAAGCAGCCTGTCGAATACTCGCCGCCACGGTCCCTTGGTCTTACGGAGGCGCAGCGTATCCATTCCCTGAGTGTTGAGATTCATTGCCTTACCCTCGTTCTCGGATCGATCACTCCGTAAAACAGATCGACAATCAGATTTGCGAGCACGTAGAAGATCGCGAAGATCGCAATGCAGCCCTGTACGAGCGGAAAGTCGCGGTTGAAGATCGCTTGTACGGAGAGTCGCCCCATGCCCGGCCATCCGAAGACTGTCTCGATCACGACAGAGCCGCCTAGGAAGAATCCCAGCTGCAGCCCCAGCAGGGTGATGATCGGCAATGACGCGTTCTTGAGTGCGTGCTTCCCGATGAGCGTGCGTGAAGAAAGCCCTTTGGATCGCGCGGTACGCATGTAGTCCTCGGGCATCACTTCGAGCACCGAGGATCGGCTTACCCGCGCTAATGAACCGATCGAAGACAGGCTGAGAGCGACGGCAGGCATGATCACGTATGGCCAATTGCTGATGTCGAGCAGGCTGCCCCCGCGACCAGATGTCGGGAGAACTCCCAGTGTCACGGAGAACAAGAGGATGAGCAGTAGACCAAAGACGAAGTTTGGAATTGAGAGCCCCGCGAGTGCGCCGAACATCGCGGTCTTATCGAAGAGGCTCCCCGGGCGCAACGCCGCGATGATGCCGGATGAGACTCCGACGGTCGTGCTGATCACCAGAGCGACCAACATGAGTTCAACGGTATTCGGCAGGGTACGAAGAATTTCGTCGAGAACCGGTCGTCCTGTGAACACCGAGTTTCCCAAGTCGCCCACGAAGAAGTTGCCGAGATACGTGAAGTACTGCATGTAGAGCGGCTTGTTCAGGCCGAGACTCTCGCGTATCTCTTCGACCGTTTCCGGGGTGGCATAATCTCCTGCAATCACGGCAGCCACATCGCCGGGTGTTAACACTTGAATTAAGAAGACAAGTGTTAACACACCGACAATGACTACCGGAAGCTGCAAGAGCCGTCGCAGTAATAGGTTTCGCATCTATGAGTTTCCTAAATCGTCCTTGATCTACTACTCACCGGGTGATGGTGTGAACTATTTCTTGAGATCGAGAGACTTGAAGAGCGCGATCCCGTACTGTGGGTACGGCTTCACATCCTTGAGGTCGCTTCGATATGACATGAACTCCTGTCGGTGGTACTCCGGGATCACGAGCGCCTGTTCGTGCAGGATCTTCTGCGCATCGGCGTAGGCCTGCTCGGCTTCCGCCTCATCCGAAGACTCGAGGCCCTTCTGGAGGAGCGCATCGAACTCCTCGTCGCAGAAGTTCGACCTGTTCGGTGATGGCATTTGCGGGCAGGAGAAGTAGGTGCGAAGCACATCTGCGTTCTCCATCGGCAAATAGATCGCGTTCACGTCGGGAGTCTCGGTGCGCCTGATGTCGTAGAGGGCTGTTCGGTCGACCAGGTTGAGGTTCGCCTGCACGCCGATCTTTGCGAAGTCGGACTGCACAAGCGTGAGCTCTTGCTCCGATCCCGTGCCCGCGTAGATCTCGAGAGTGAGCTTCGTGCCGTTCTTGCTTCGCACGTTGTCTGATCCCATGACCCAACCGCTCTCGTCGAGCAGTTCGTTCGCCCCTTCGGGGTCGTACGAGTACGCGTTGGCCTCTGCGTCGGCCCAGGCGTACTTCATATCTGGATGCAGGAAGGAGTTCGCCGGCTGACCCAATCCGTTCTGGATGACATCGACAAGAGACTGCTTGTCGACCGCCATATTGAGCGCCTGCCGCACAGCCGCATCGGCGGTTTGCTCTTTACCGATCTTGAGGTTCAAGAACTGGAGGTTCGGAAGGTCGTACACCGCTACCTCAATATTCGGATCGGATTGGAGCTGGTCGAGAGAAGGCAGCAGGTTGCTCGACCAGGGCACGAGGTCCGCCTCTCCCGAGGTGAGCGATGCAACACGGGTCGAAGCTTCGGGGACGACCTTGAAGGTGACTCCTGCTACGTGAGCCGGGCCGGTATTCTCGAAGATCGCTGGGCCCCACGCATAGTCCTCGTTGCGCACGAGCTGGAGGGTGTCGCCCGGGTTCCATTCCTCCACAATGAACGGACCAGTTCCGTCGGCGGTTTGCTGACCGTAATCGTCGGCGCTCGCGGCCTCTTCGTTGAGGATCGAGGACCACGGCAGCGAAAGGTTCTCCAAGAACCAGACGTTGGGCGAGGTCAAAGTGACCTTCACCGTTTGCGCATCGGGGGCTTCCATTTCTGAGATGCCCTGCACGTTCACAGCAGTCGGAGATGGCTTGCTTTCGTCCATCCAGCGATTGAGCGTATAGATCACATCATCTGCGGTGAGTTCTTTCCCCGAGTGGAACTTCACTCCTGGCTTGAGGGTGAAGGTGTACTCAAGGCCATCGTCGCTAACTTCCCAGCTCTCTGCGAGTCCGGGTTCGACGCTCTTCTTATCGAACGACTGAACAACGAGCGTGTCATAGATGTGACTGAGCACCGCCGCAGCGTGGATCGATGTGACCTGCTGCGGGTCGAGTGAATCCGTGTCGATCTCATCGAGCACGGTGATGACGGCGTTTGGATCGAAGTCACCGTCAGCACCAGTGCTTCCCCCGTCTGAGGAAGCACTGCATCCTGTAAGACCCAGCGCGATCGCGGCGGCTGCCGCGAGTATTCCAAGTTTTTTGTTCACCTGTCTTGCCTCACTACTTCTGTTACATGTCTTGTTCGAAATAGGCGTTGCCGCCAATGATGGTTTTCAGCACCTTGATCTCGCCGATGGTGTCTGGGTCGACGTCATCGGGATGTGCTGCGAGCACCGTGAGGTCAGCGAGCATTCCTGGCTTGATCACCCCGCGCTTGTTCTCGTCGAAGTCAGACCAGGCCGCATTCGATGTGTAGAGTTCGAGTGCTTCATAGACTGAGATGCTCTGATCCGCGCCGAGCACGACACCGTTTTGTGTCTTTCGAGTGACCGCCGCTTGCACTCCGACGAGTGGGTTGATTGGGGACATGCCAAAGTCGGAGTTACCGATCACGGTGAGACCAGCGTCGAGCATGGTGCGGAAGGGGAAGGCCTTCTCCATTGCCTCGCGGCCGAAGATGTCGATCCACTTGTCCCCGTACGTCCAGATGAACTGCGGTTGAGGGGAAGCGACTACGCCGAGCTCGAGTGCTTTCTGTATCTGCTCGTTCGTGATTGGGAGGTTGCCGAGATGCTCGATGCGTGTGCGGTGATCTCGGGTGAGGTCGACACCGTCTTCCACGGCAGATAGCGCCATGTCGTATGCGTGATCCCCGATGCTGTGAATCACGTTTCGTAGACCCATCTGGTCCGCGGTCGTCACCGAGTCATCTAGTTCGGGTTGCGGAATTCTGATGAGTCCCTTGTTACCTGGTTCGCCCGGGTAGTCGTGGTACATCGATGCGTTGCGTTGCAGCGATCCGCCGTCGATACTCACCTTCACTCCGCCGATCTTCAGGGAGTCATTCCCGTATCCGTTCTCGAGCCCGATGGTCGCGAGGTCTTCAAGGGTGAAGTTCGACTCGATGACGCGGAGCAATAGATTCGTTCGTACCGGGAACCTGTCTTGCTTGAGTGCGACCTGGTGAGCTCGAACCTCTTGCGGGGAAACGGTCATCGCACAGATCGAGGTGATTCCGCTCGGCCCGAGTACGTCTCGACCGATGACCTCGAGCGCTTCGACGTACTGCTCGAAGGTGTAGTCGGGGATGACTGAGTTCGTCTCACCCAGAGTCAGACCGAGTTTGCCTCGCTCGCGCAGGATTCCGTTGGGTTCACCCTGTTCATCGCGGTCGATGGAGCCGCCCGGCGGATCGACGGTGTCTCGGGTGATGCCTGCGAGCTCCAAGGCCAGGCTATTGGCGCAGACGATGTGCGAGCCGCTCCCTCGAATGAGTATCGGATGCTCGGGTGCTGCCTCATCGAGTTCCCACCTCGTCGGGTATCGTTTCTCGACGTAGTTCTCATCTCTGACCTGGCTTCCAAGAATCCATTCGCCTTTTGGTTTCGTCTTCGCGCGCTCACGAATCTTTTCTTGCAGTTCGGCGATCGATCGTGTCCTCGGCTCGGCATCGAAGTTGATCTCGTGCACGTATGTCAGTGCGGTGCTGAGAATGTGAGTGTGTGTGTCGCTGAATCCGGGAAACACGACCCCGCCGCCGCAATCGACCATCTCGGTCTCGGCGCCTTTCAGTTCGAGAACACTGGCCCGTGAACCGGTGGCGACGATCTTTCCGTCGTAGACCGCGAGGGCTTCGACTTCATCCCCTTCGCGCTCCATGGTGATGAATCGGGCATTGTAGAAAATTTTGTCCGCGTGCAGCAAATTGCTTCTCCTTTGAAAACAACAACTGAGTGGGGTCTCGAAATCCTTTCTTTCGGTCCGATGATCCCAGAGATAGTCATATGATCCGGTTATTCGGTTGTGCGAACAATTTCTGTTCGCTGCCTTACAGCATCCTCATGACCTGAAGGTGGCGCAACCATTTGTTATGCATTTGTTATCTTTATGTATTCAGTCGAATCTGTCATTCAGCACGGGAGTCTCTCGGTGAGGCACCCGGACGCGCTTCACGCGCAAAAATACTGAACCATCCCGCAGCGGCGGCGCTCACCCCCGCAGCGAGAAGTGCGGCGGAGGCTGCCCCGAAGGGGGTGAGCAGGCCGCTCGCCCCAATTGGCCCGATGATGCCCGCGATATCGCCGAACGTGCGATACACACCGATCGCGGTGCTCCTCTGGGCTCCGGTCACGATATCTGCCACGTAAGCCGCGGGAACGGGGCCGCCGATGCTCGTCGTCAAGCCGAAGAGTGCGCATACTGCGATGAACCACCAGGGATCAGTGGCCACGCCCAGGAGGGAGGTGGCGACTGCGGCGCCGACAAGGCTGAAGACGATGACAGGCTTTCTGCCGACACTGTCGGAGATTCCGCCAAGCGCCACAGCGCAGATGAAGTTCAGCGCCGCCATGCCACTGAGCACGAAGCTTAATCCCGCCACGGTGAGGCCGACCACCTCGTATGCCACGAGGGGGATCAGTGTCTGCTGCACTCCGAAACGGGCGAAAAAGACCGCGAATCCTGCGACGCAGCTCGCGAAGAAGCTCTGCCCGAGACGTGATCGAACTTCGACGCTCGCCGGTCGGGTGTCAAACCGAATCGTCTGAAGCGATCGACGGAGGCGAGGGCGGAACAGTAACCAGAGCACCATGGCGAGGCAGAATGCTCCCGAGACGAAGAATGGCGCACGTAGGCCGAGGAGCGAGGCCGCGCCTCCTACCGCCGGGCCGATAGAAGTGCCCGTCAAGTTCATCGCCTGCAGGAATGACATGGTGCGCCCGCGAGCGAGAGGATCAGCCGCATCGGCGAGTAGAGATTGGCCCGTGGTGATCGCGACCCCGCCCGCGGCTCCCATGAGTGCCCGAAGTATCAGCAGCGAGGTGAAGTCGCCTGCGAGACCACAGGCTGCTGAGAAGAGCACCACCGCGAGAGAGGAGAGAATCAGCAATCGGGTTCGGTCCATCACCTGACCCAGATAGCCTGCCGGGATATTTGAGAGTACGCGGCCAACACCGAATGCTGCGACGATGAAGCCTATCTGAATGTGGCCAATATGCAGGCTTCCCGCAAACGCGGGAAGCACGGGTACGAGAATGGTCCACGCCATCTGAGTGGTCACGATGATTCCTGAGACGACGAGCAATCGTTCCCCCGATTCGCCGGCGAAGAGAAGTCGGAACTGCCGCCCCATTCCCATACTGGTTTCCTCTCTTTCGCGGTTCAATGGAAGGATCGAGTAGATTCTGGCTAGGATCGATGTAGCGACCAGATGCATGCTAACATCACGTTAACCTAATGTACGTACATTATTGTCGCACTTATTCACACGGTATTCATTGGGGAGAGGGTATGGCGAAGTCCGAAGCACCATCACCAACGCTGGCTTCCAGTAAGGCATCGTTCTCATTTGATGCGCCCACTCCCGGGCCGCATCCCCTCGACAGAGAGAGTCCGCTTCCGCTCTGGTCCCAGTTGCAGACTGAACTCACTCGTCGTCTCAAGGCCGAGGAGTTCGCCGAGGGATTTCCAACGGAGCAAGAACTTACGGTTGTCTATGACGTGAGTCGGAGTACAGTACGAGAGGCACTCCGGAGGCTCAATGAGCTTGGCCTTATCCAAGGAAGAAGAGGTCAAGGCCGTACCGTGAGAGCCTCTCCTCAGCCATTTCGCACAGGAGCTCTCTTTAATCTCATCACTATTTCCGAGGGCATGGGTCTCCCGGCTCGCAGTGATGTTCGTGCGTTCGAGATTCGCACAGATGCTGCGGTCGCATTGCGGCTCGCGCTGGGAGCTGATGCACCGCTCGTGTATCTGGAGCGCATACGTTTAGCAGCAGGGGAACCGCTCGCTATTGATCGAGCCTGGCTTCCCGCTTCACTCGCCGCAGGGCTGCTTGAGGTTGATTTCTCGGATGCGCTGCTCTACGAAGAACTCGCTGCACGCTGTGGCATTCGACCAGACGCGGGCAAGGAATACATTCGCGCCATAGATCCGGATGCCGAGTCCCGAGGCGTGCTTGAGCTGCCTGATGGAACTGGCGCATTCCAAATCGAACGGCTCACACTCTCAGATTCGATACCCGTCGAATGGAGGAGCACAATCGTGCGTGGCGACCGGTTTGAGCTTCTTGCGGAATGGTCGATGACCTCGGGTATGAAGCTCAGCGGACAGGTTCCCAGCAACACCTGAGTAGTCCTGCCGCGGTGCAATCCACGTGAACGGCCCTACCGAGCTGCGATGCGACGTTCCTCGACGGATCGGTTGAGGTCAGCCATCGCGAGGTCGCCATGCACCGCAGCGCCGGCCATGACACCGGACGCTGCCGATGCTGTGACCATGGCCATCGGCGCACTCGCATTTCCTGCCGCCCAGATGCCAGGCACTTCGGTCATGCCTCTCGGATCGGTGGGAATCTGCCTACCGAACGAGGTGGTCTCCGCCGCGCCTCCCAGCGCCTCGTAGAGCTTGGTCCGCGCGTCGAACCGCGGCACGACGACAGCCGCATCGGCTTCGAATACACGTCCCCCCTCGACTTCCACTCCGCGCACCTGTGCGCCATCCATCACGAGGCGTTGGACCTTCGGGCGTACGACCTCGACGCCCAGTGCCGCAAGCTGCTCCCACTGCTCTTCATGAGGATCGGGGGCCTCGTGGAGGAAGACCGTGACGCGGTCACTGAGTTGGCTGAACAGCAGGGCCTGATGAATCGCTACCTCGTCTCGGGCGAGGATAGCGATCCGCTGGTCCCGCACTTCCCAGCCGTGGCAGAACGGGCAGTGCAGCACCGAGCGCCCCCAGCCTTCTGCGACCCCCTCGATGTGGGGAAGGTCGTCGGCGAGGCCGGTCGCGAGGACGATCCGCCTCGCATGAATTCGATGTGTGCCGCCTCCCACCTCAACGGTGAAATCGTCGATCGCTCCTATCACGCCGGTTGCCTGCCCGGGGACGATGCGTACGCCGTAGGCTTCTGCCTCCAATCGGCCGCGGGCCAGGAGCTCGAGCGGAGGTACTCCCTCCTGCCCGAGCACGTTGTGGGCGCCTGTCGCTGGCGCATTGCGCGGTTCACCACCGTCGATGACGACCACGGTGCGACGGGAACGGGCGAGCGCGATGGCGGCGGCTAACCCGGCCGATCCACCGCCGATGACGGCAACTTCGGTCACAAACGTTCCGAGCTGTGAATGCGTGTGGTCTGTCATGGAAGCGACGCTACTCACAAATCCCACATATCGCATACAATCTTGCGTATGACGCAAGAAGATACGGAAGTCATCGTCAGACAGCGCATTCGCGGACTGCGACTCGCACGGGGCTGGACACTCGACGCGCTCGCCGGTCGCTGCTTCCTCTCGCCCTCCACGCTCAGTCGCATTGAGACCGGGCAGCAGCGGATCGCGCTCGAACAACTCGTCGCGATCTCGAAAGCACTCGGTACCTCGCTCGACCAACTCGTGGAGCCCGAGGGCGACGAAGACGTGGTGATCCGCCCAGAACCGGAATCGAGCGGGGGCACCACATACTGGCTACTCTCAAGGGAACGTGATCGCCGCGGCGTGACGATCGCGAAGATGCGAATCACCGAAGAGCGGGAGGTGGACGGCCCGCAGGTGCACCCCGGCTATGAGTGGTTCACGGTGCTCAGCGGGATCGTTCGACTGCAACTCGGAACCAGAACAATCCTCGTACATCCCGGCCAAGCCGTCGAGTTCTCGACCATGACGCCGCACCGTCTCGAAGCCCACGAGGGCACGGCCGAGTTGCTGACGATTTTCGACCGTGACGGCGAGCAGGCGCACCTTGCGGATCACCGCCTCCAGTGACCGCTCAGTCCTTTGGCACGAGCAGCTGGTGCTGCGCGAGCTCGCGATAGAGCGGCACCGACTCGACGAGCTCTGAGTGCGTACCCGCGCCGACAACGCGCCCGTCGTCGATGACAACGATCTTGTCGGAGTCGACCACAGTAGACAAACGGTGCGCGATCACGACGAGCGTGCGTCCGGTTGAGACCGAGTCGAGGGCCTCACGCATGAGCCGTTCGTTCACCCCGTCAAGAGATGCGGTCGATTCGTCGAGCAGCAGGATCGGGGGAGCGGTGAGCAGCGCACGTGCAATCGCCAGGCGTTGCTTTTCTCCACCCGAGAGCATGATGCCGTTCTCGCCGACCTGAGCGTCGAGGCCCGTGCTCGGTTTCCCGCTCGACGATCCACCGTCAGACCACGAGGCATCGCCTGCCCGGGCCGACCGATCGAGCAACCCGCCGAGATTCACAGCCCGAAGCACCCGCTCGCACGCCGCGTCGCTCGCCTCGGGTGAGGCGAGCAGGAGGTTCTCGCGCAGGGTGCCAGCGAGCACGGGCGCGTCTTGTTCGACGTAGCCGAGTTGGCCGCGCAGTTCAGCGCGATCGAGGGTGCGCAGGTCGGCGCCGTAGAGCTCGATCGCGCCAGAATCGGGGTCGTAGAACCGCTCGATGAGGCCGAGCGCGGTCGACTTGCCAGCGCCAGACGGCCCAACGAGCGCGACTCGGGACCCTCGCGGCACGTCGAACGATACGCCATGCAGCACGGGGGTTTCGACGACCTGTGCGGGAGCGGCCTCGGCGTCGCGGCGCCCCGCACGCCCCGATCCGCGTACGAGCTCGCGGGCGTCGACGCGGTCGGGGGCCGCCGAGCGGTACGAAAAATGCACATCGGTGAAGCGGATCGCTGCGGCCCGATCCACCGCGACGTCGGCGAGCGGAATGATCGCGTCTGACGGCGAGAGCTCGCGATCTCGCTCGGTCTCTGTGGGCAGCGAGTCGATCTCTTGAATGCGGCCGAGCGCCCCGAGTGCCTGGTTCACCGCCGAGATTGCGCCGAATGCCTGGCCGAGCGGCATGATCATCATGAAGAGGAAGATGATGAAGGTGACGAGCTGCGCGATCGAGATCGCGCCCGATGCTACGCGGAAACCGCCGAAGCCGAGCACAGCGAGCATCGATACCTGGAGGGCGATGAACGACACCGGAACGATGAGCGCCGAGATACGGGCGACGCGCACTCCGAACTCGTAGGCTTCTTCGGCCTCAGACTCAATCGACTGACGCTCGCGCTCGGCGGCACCCGCGGCGCGGATCGTGCGCATCGAACTGATCGCGCGGTCAACCGCGGCAGCGAGGTCTCCGACCTTCTCTTGCGAGCGGGCGACGGCGGGGCGAATGCGGGCCGACAGGCCGACGACCACGACGAGCGAGACGAGGATGATCGCGAACGTGATGAGGAACAGGAACGGATCGATGACGAGCATGCCGACGAGTGCGCCGAGGAACAACAGGATGCCCCCGACGGCCTCGACCAGCCCCTGCGTGAGCACGGCGCGAAGCAGCGTCGTGTCCGAGCCGACGCGCGAGACGAGATCACCCGTGCGGCGGCGGTCGAACTCCGAGATGGGCAGGTGCAGGATCTTCGCAATGAGGCGGCGCCTGGAGCTCAGCACGACGCTCTCACCCATGCGCTGCAGGAGGTAGTGCTGATAGCTGTTGATGAGCGCGCTGAGCAGCACGATCACGACGAGTGCGCCGACGAGCCACCCGAGCGGCAGAGACTGCTGCACGCGCTCGATCACCTGCCCCACGAGCAAGGGTTGGGTGAGCGAAACGAGTGCGCCGATCAGACTGAGGGCAATAATGAACGCGAGTTTGCCTCGCTGTTCAAAGAGGTACGGGAGCAGTTGACCGAATGTCGCCCGAGGGCCTTGCGACCCGGGCTTTGGCGATGCGGGTTTAGGCACGAAATTACTGTACCGAGAGCCGTTGCGCGATCCCTGTGAGGAGCGCCGGAGACGTGCGCTGGGGTGCTTGCGCTGGGCCGAAGCTCGGCGCCGGGTCAGGCCGTGAGATCTCGCATCTGGATCGCGAGATGCAGCGCAGCCTCGGCCGCCTCGCGGCCCTTCGACTCCGGTGAACCCTCGAGGCCAGCGCGGTCGAGCGCCTGCTGCTCATCGTCGGTCGTGAGCACGCCGAAGCCGACCGGTTTGCCCGCATCGAGTTGCACCCGCGTGAGCCCATCGGTGACCGCGCTTGCAATGTACTCGAAGTGCGGGGTGCCGCCCCTAATAATCACTCCGAGGCACACCGCGACATCAAAGCCGCCGCCACCTGCGCCCTTCGGCGCAAGTGCTTTCTGCGCGAGTGCGGGCAGTTCAAAGGCGCCCGCTACGCGAAGCAGCGCGTGATCCGCACCCGCCTCGGCGACGGTCTCGACCGCGCCCGAAATGAGCCCGTCCATGACCTGCGTGTGCCAACTTCCGGCAATGATCGCGACCTTGAGCCCGGCCGCATCGACCGAGAGATTGGGCGCTCCAGCTCCACTCATGTACTTCTCCTCCTGAGATCTTCGGGGCCAGTTAGAATTCGCCAGCTGGCAGGTCGTGACCCATGCGGTCACGCTTCACTTTGAGGTATCCGCGATTCTCCTCGGTAATGCCGACGAAGAGGGGTACTCGGTCTCGTACCTTGAGGCCGTGCGCTTCGAGCTGGGTGACCTTGTCTGGGTTGTTCGTGAGCAGGCGAACCTCGCTAATCCTGAGGTCATGCAAAATGCTCGCCGCAGCGGTGTAGTCGCGTGCGTCGCCAGGAAACCCGAGCGCGAGGTTCGCGTCGAGCGTGTCGACTCCCTGATCTTGCAGCTGGTAGGCGCGAAGCTTGTTCGCGAGCCCGATGCCGCGGCCCTCATGCCCGCGCAGGTATACGATGACGCCTCCGCGCTCGTGAATGAGATCCATTGCCGCGTCGAGTTGCGGGCCGCACTCGCACTTCAGCGACCCGAATGCCTCTCCGGTGATGCACTCGGAGTGCACCCGAACGAGTGCCCCGTTGCCCGGCAACTCGCCGTCTGGCGTGCGTGCGACGAGGGCGAGGTGATCCACACCCGCGCGACGATCGCGGTAGGCAAGCGCACGAAACTCGCCGTGCTCGGTCGGCAGCACCGCGTCGGCGCGGAGGGTGACGCGGCGCGGCTGGGCGCTTCCTACGGGTGCGCCCTCAGGATCGTGCTCATTCAGGTACTCGATGAGCTGGGCAATCGTGACGACAGGAACGTCTTCTTCCTGCCCAAGTTCGATAAGTTCCGGTAGCCGCATCATCTCACCGTCATTCGCGACGATCTCGGCAATGACGGCAACAAGCGGAAGACCCGCAAGGCGCATGAGCTCGACGCTCGCCTCGGTGTGGCCGTCGCGCACTCGCACCCCTCCATCCACCGCCCGAAGCGGGAGGATGTGGCCGGGGCGGTTCATATCAGCAGGCACCGAGTTCGGGTTCGCAAGCGTGCGCACGGTGGTGGCGCGGTCGCTCGCACTGATGCCGGTTGTCACGCCGTGCGCGGCGTCGACGGTGACGGTGTATGCCGTGCCGCGTACATCTTCGTTGCGCTCGACCATCATTGGTAAGTCGAGCTGATCTGCCACCTCGTTTGACATCGGTGCACACAAGAGACCTGACGAGCGACGCACGGTCCATGCGATCCAGTCAGGGGTTGCAAGTGCGGCAGAGAGAATCACATCGCCTTCATTTTCGCGATCTTCGTCGTCGGCGACGATAACCGGCCTGCCTGCCTTGATTGCCTCGATGGCATCCTCGATGGTTGAGATGCCGGGCGTGCGTGGAGTACTCATGCGGGTGTCCTTTGGGTGATTACAGAGAGTCTAGGAGTTTTGTATGGGCCCGTGGCTAGGCGCTGCTATCGGGCGTAAAGCTCAGCATGCGTTTGACATGGCGGGCAATGATGTCGGTTTCAACGTTCACTCGGTCGCCGGGCGCGAGCGCGCCGAGTGTTGTCGCCTCAAGCGTTTCTGGAATAAGTGAAACCTCAAACCACTGTTCGGACTCCGATGCGGCAGAGATGTTCGACACCGTGAGTGACGTGCCCGACAGAGTGATCGATCCCTTGTCGACGAGCAGCGGGGCGAGCTCACGCGAAATCGAGAACCTGAGCGTGCGCCAGGCGTCGCCGGGCGTGACCGTGAGCAGTGTCGCGGTGCCGTCGACGTGTCCCTGCACAATATGTCCTCCGAGCCGCGAATCGATGCGCGCCGCGCGTTCGAGATTCACGCGACTGCCTCGATGGAGTTCGCCGATCGTCGACATGTGGATCGTCTGCGCCATCACATCTGCGGTGAAGGTGCCGCGACCGAGCTCGTCGTCTCCGAGTTCAACGACAGTGAGGCACACACCCGAAACCGCGATCGATGCGCCGTGCACGGCGTCGCTCGTGACGTGGGGCCCCGCGATCGTGATCCGCAAAGAATCTGAGATGTGCTCGACAGAGAGCACCTCGCCGATCTCCTCGATGAGTCCTGTGAACATTAGCGTTCCTCCTTTGGTGCGGCTGGTGTTGCCCGAATGAGCAGGTCGGTTCCGAGCTGCAGGGTCTCGGTCAGGTGCAATCGCACGATGTCAGACATGCTGGGAGCACCGATGTCGCCCGTCGCGAGCCTCGGACCACCGAGCAACGCGGGCGCAATGTAGACCAGTAGTTCGTCGACAAGCCCTGTGCGAATGAGCGAACTCACTATCGTGGGGCCGCCCTCGACGAAGACGGTGCGGATCCCGAGTTCGTACAACCGCCCCATGTCTGCGGCGAGGTCGTCTCCACGCAGCCGCAGTGGCTCTGCTGCCGGTGCTCCGAGAGTGCCGAGCGGGTAACCGAGCCTCGGATGATCGAGCAGTTTCGCGCCGCGAGGGATCTCGCGGTGCCCCACCACAACCGGGAAGGGTTGCTCTTCGGCAGCAACCAGGAGCTCTCCGCCACGCGCGCGTGCGGTGAGCGAGGGGTTATCGGCGAGTACGGTGCCAGTTCCGACGAGGATCGCATCCGCCGCTGCCCGCCGCCGATGCACGTCGGCGCGCGCATCTGGTCCGGTGATCCACTGACTCGACCCGTCGGTCGCTGCGGCCCGACCATCGAGGGTCTGCGCCCATTTCACCGTGATGAAGGGTCTGCTCGGTGCGTTCGTCACGATCCGTCACCGCCTATCGAATCGCTGTGCGATACACCGCCGTGCGCCCGAGCCAACTTGCGATCGAGCCATGGCGTGAGGAGCGCCCGGGCCTCGGCCTCGAGTATGCCGCCAACCGTTGGGATTCCTGCGGCCCGCAGCGTCGCCGCACCGCCCGCTGATTCCTGGCCCGGATCCGCCATGCCGTACACAACCTCGCCAAACCCAGCTTTCGCGAGCGCCTGCGCGCAGGGCCCTGTACGCCCCTCGTGGTTGCACGGTTCGAGCGTCACCACGACAGTGAGTCGGTGGGCTTCGGCGAGCGATTCTGCCGAAAGATGCTGCATCGCCGCGATCTCGGCATGCGAGGTCCCGGCACCCTTGTGCCAGCCCTCAGCTACGAACTCGCCGCTTGGCCCGAGAATCACGCACCCCACCTGCGGGTTCACGTTGGCCTCGGGTCCCTGCTTGGCAAGCGTGAGCGCGCGACGCATGGCCGACTCAATCACCTCCGGTGAGAGTGCGCGCGACACGGGCATTCTTGCTCCCTATTACGGGTACCCGGGGGCGGGCGAACGCCACACGTGACGCGAACCCGCGTTCCTCACATCCGGACTTGTGCGGGAGCCTTCGCTCGCGCATCACCGTCGGTACCGGAATTTCACCGGTTCAACCCCGCGGGTGCGGGGGTCGCGGACTCTCACCGCCGGTTCGGATTCTCACCGACCCCGGAACACACAATCAGCATACCCCTCGGTGCCGTTCGGGTGCTCAACGTTTGGGTTGCGTTCGCGGCGGGCGGATCCATACCTTCGCGCAAATCGGCCCAAGAAAATCACCTATACAGGCAGGCGGAAGCAGATTTTCTTGGGCCGATTTGTGAAGAAGGAGGAGGGGGCAGGGCTGGGGAGCTTAGTCACCGAGCCTAGCGGCGCAGGATACCTAAGGCGTCGTACACCGCTGCGAGCTTGCGCTGAGCAATCTCGTTGGCTCGGTCGGCCCCGCGAGCGAGGAGGCGGTCGAGCTCCGCGGGATCCGCCATGAGTTCTTCAGTGCGCTCGCGCACGGGAGTGAGCGTCTCGTCGACCACCTCGGCGACGGCCTGCTTGAGGTGGCCGTAGCCCTTGCCCGTAAAGTCTGCTTCGATCGCGTCGATCGGGCGCTCGCCGAGCACGGAAAGAATGGTCATGAGATTCGACACACCCGGCTTTGCCTCGCGATCGAAGCGGATCTCACTGCCGTCATCGGTGACCGCGCGCATGATCTTCTTCTTTGTCACATTGGCTGGATCGAGCACCTTGATGAGGCCGGCCTCGGATTCCGCCGACTTCGACATCTTCGCGGTCGGGTTCTGCAGGTCGTAGATCTTCGCTACCGTCTTCGGGATCTGTGCCTGAGGTAGCACGAAGGTCTTTCCGAAGCGCGAGTTGAACCGCGTCGCGAGGTCGCGGGTGAGTTCGACGTGCTGGCGCTGATCTTCACCCACCGGAACGAACGCGGCGTCGTACAGCAGAATGTCTGCCGCCATGAGCATCGGGTAGGTGAACAGCCCGACGTTTGCAGCGTCGATGCCGCCCTTTTGCGACTTGTCTTTGAACTGGGTCATGCGGCTTGCCTCGCCGAACCCTGTGATGGTGTTGAGCACCCAGGCGAGTTCGGTGTGCGCGGGCACATGCGACTGCACGAACAGTGTCGATTTCTCTGGGTCGATCCCCCCTGCGATGTACTGTGCCGCGGTGCGCCGGGTACGCTCAGCGAGGTCGCCCTCACCCTGTGCCGAGGTGAGCGCGTGCAGGTTTACCACACAGTAGATCGCGTCATAATCCTCTTGCATCTTCGTCCACTGGGTGAGCGCCCCAATGTAGTTGCCGAGTTGAAGGGAATCGCTCGAGGGCTGCATTCCAGAGAAGATGACGGGCTTGGGTTCACTCATAGTGCTCCCATTCTAGAGCGATGAGGCGGCGGCAGCGTGGGTCTGCGACTCGCGACTGGACGGGTCTGGCGGGAGCGGCGGCGAAGCCGTCGCGGATGGACGGAGCGGGAGGAGACCTACGCTGCCTCCACAGTGGGTGCGAACTAGATGCGGTAGTCGACCACGACCGGGGCATGATCCGACCACCTGGTGTCGTACGACGGTGCGCGGTCGATGCGGTAATCGACCACCCGCTCACCGAGAGCCGGAGTCACCACGTGGTAGTCGATGCGCCAGCCCGTGTCGTTGTCGAACGCCTGACCGCGGTTCGACCACCAGGTGTACGGGCCGTCAACCTCGCCTGCAAAGGTGCGGCCCACATCGATCCACCCGTGGCCCGGCCCCTCTGAGCCGTCAATACCTACGATGAGTTCGCCACGAGCTCCGAAATAGCGGTCGAAGAACGCGCGTTCGCGAGGAAGAAACCCCGACTTCTTGCGATTTCCGCGCCAGTTCTTGATGTCGAGTTCGCGGTGGCCAACGTTGAAGTCGCCGACGATCGCGGCGAACTCGCGGGTGTCGGCGATCTCGTTCATACGCTCACCCATGGCCTCGAGGAACGCCCACTTTGCCTCCTGGCGGGGTGTCTCTGCCTCACCCGAATGGGTGTAATTGCTCACGACGGTGAGTTGTGAGTCACCGAACTCAAAGTCTGCTTCCAGCCAGCGTCCCGAAGACTGCACCTGCTCCTGCGCGTCCAGCGCACCAAGGCCCACCCGATGCGAGAGTGATGGCACGCGACTCGCGATCGCAACGCCCGCGCGTCCCTTGATCTCACAGGGATCGTGGAGCCATTGCCACCCGGCGTTTCCGAGGAACTCCTCAAGGTGTTCGTCCCCAGCTCGCACCTCTTGCATTGCGAGCACGTCGATGTCGCGAGAGGCGAGCCAGTCGCCCATTCCTTTGCGGAACGCGGCACGAATTCCATTGACGTTTACCGATGCGACGCGAAGTGAATTTGCCATGCGTTCCAGCATAGAGGTGCGACACGCGATATCCCACTGACCCTCAATTAGTAGTTGAGGGTTTAGAATTCTCAGCTTGACACGAGGGGAATGACAAGGGTGTAATTATTCGAGAAAGACGGCGTGGCTACATCACTTGCAGGCACATTCAGGTCGAAGGGGGCGGAGAGTATGGATCACAGTTCAGGTTCCGCGGTTCCCAGTAACTGGTTCGTCGATCCCGTCTTCCTCGGAACACCTGGTATTCGCCAGTCCGAGGAAGATGAGATTCTCAGTTGGCAGACTGATGCGCTCTGCGCGCAGACTGACCCTGAGGCGTTCTTCCCTGAAAAGGGTGGATCGACTCGAGAAGCGAAGCGCATCTGTGAGACGTGTGAGGTGCGCAGTGAGTGCCTCGAATACGCACTCGAGAACGATGAACGCTTCGGCATTTGGGGCGGGCTCTCAGAGCGCGAGCGCCGCAAGCTCCGCCGCGAAGCAGGCTGACCTTTACGTTGCACGGCATGGCGGCCGTAAGTTGTCAGTGCCGCTCTCTAGACTGACGGCGTTATGCGCAGCTCAGTTACCGCCGTTCTCGTGGCTTCCCGTGGAGGGGAGTGGCTCGATGAGACCATCGCCGGATTAAACGCTCAGTTAAGGCGCCCGAACGCGATCATCGCCGTCAACAACGGTGGATCGGAGCGTGTCGGCTCACAACTCGTCGAGGCGAGTTACGGGAGCGCGGGCGGCGAGGGCGCGCCGTCAGCGTCACGGGTTTCGGCTCGGGTCATCGGCATTCAGTCAAAGGTGTCGTTCGGTCGTGCGGTCGATGCGGCGATCAACACCGTGGTTCCGGGCGAGCATCCCGAGCAGGAGTGGATCTGGCTCCTGAGCGAAGACTCGTGTCCGGAGCCCGAAGCTCTCGCGCACATACTCGCGCGGGTTGAGAAGGCCCAGTCGGTCGTGGTCGCGGGCCCCAAGCTCGTGGACTGGGATCGTCCCGAGCGAATCATCGAGCTCGGGCAGAGCTTGACGCAGGGCGGATCGCGTTGGCTACTGCGCAGGCAAGAGCTCGATCAGCAGCAGCATGATCACCTCGAGGATGTGCTCGGCGTTGGCCCGGTGGGCATGCTCATTCGCCGAGATGTCTGGGAAGAGTTGCGGGGGTTCGATCCCGCGTACACGACGTACGACGATGGGCTGGACTTCTCGGTTCGCGCGAGGCTCGCGGGGTACCGGGTCGAAGTTGCGCCCGAGTCTCGGGTGCGCTTTGCACGAAGCGGTGTCGCAGGCCCTCGCATCGACCGTGCCCGCAAAGTGATGCGAGTAGCGCATCGCCAGGCTCGCGCAGCGCACCTGCATCGCCGTATCGCGTATGCACCCGCGCTGCCAGCGTTCTTCCTGTGGCTCGGGCTGCCTGTGCTCGCGATTGTGCGTGTGTTTTGGATGCTCATCCGCGAGCAGCCGGGCAACATGTTTGGCGAGTTCATCGCGGCACTCGCAGTGTTCTTCCGGCCTGCTTCGCTGCTCGCCTCGCGTAAGCGTGTGAAACAGGCTTCGAAGGTTGGGTGGGCTGCGATCCGCCCGTTACGCACCGACCGCAAGACCGTGCGCGCCGCGAGAATGATCGACCGCGAGGCGATACTCGCATCGCAGGGGCGAGTGCCTCGCGAGATGCACTTCATCTCGACCGGTGGGCTCGCGGTGCTCGCCGCGATGGTCGCGGCAACGATTGCCCTCACGTGGTGGGCGATCTCGAAGACGAGCCTCATCGGCGGCGGCGTCGCGCCGCTGAGTTCCATAGGTGAGCTGTGGCGCAGCACGCGGGCACTCGATGGGGTTGCGGCAGACCCGTTCGCGTGGGTGCTCGCGGTGCTCGGTTCGCTCACCTTCTGGAACCCATCGCACGCGCTCGTCATATTCATTGTGCTCGCAGTGCCACTTGCGGGTCTCGGTGCGTGGATCTGGGCTGCGCAGATCAGCGAATCGGTTGCCGCCCGCGCCGTCACCGCGATTGGCTTCGCGCTCAGCCCGGTGCTGCTCGGGTCGATCGCGTCTGGGCGGATCGCTCCGCTCATTCTTGCCGCGGTGATGCCGTGGCTGCTGCTCGCGGCCACAAGGTGCCGAGAGTCTTGGAGCTGGGCCGGCACAGCATCGCTGCTCGCGGCCGTGGCGCTTGCGTGTGCGCCGATCCTCATTCCTGTGGGCGTCATCTTCCTGGTGTTCGGCATTCTCAGCCGCCCTCGAGGCACGCTCCGGGTGCTGTCTGTGGCAATCGCACCGCTCGTGCTGTTCGCCCCCAAGATCATCGCGACGGTATTCGAAGGCCGCCCGCTTGACCTCCTCATGGACCCGGGTATCGCCCTGCCATACGAGCCCGGTAATCCCTGGCACATGCTCCTCGGGTTCCCAGAGTTCGGGCTTGATGGTTGGGCGAGCATCTTTGACACCATCGGTCTCGGCGGTGCGCCAGCGACCTTGCTTGTCGGCGTCCTCATGCTTCCGCTCGCACTGCTCGCACTTCTCGGTCTGTACACGGGCCGCGTTGCCGTCACCGTGCTCCATGCGCTCCTCGGCGCCCTCGGCATCATCACCGCGGTCGCGTCGACGCATCTCATGCTCACGACGAACGGCAGCACACAGGTTGCGGTGTGGACTGGCTCAGGACTCGTGTTGTATTGGCTCGCTATTTTGGGGCTCGCCGCGGTCGGCGCAGACACCGCGCGCGCAGCGGCCCCACCTATCGTGACCGTTGCGCTCATCGGGGCACTGCTTGCGGCGGGCCCCCTCGCGTTCCGCCTCGCAACCGGTAACGTGCCAATGGCTTCGGGTGACACCCAGGTGCCGGCGATCGTGCAGGTGGCGGGCGAACAGAACCCGAATACGCGCACGCTCGTGATCTCTGCGATCGGCGAACGCAGCCTCCGAGCCGAGATCCTCACAGGCACGGGCACAAGGCTTGACTCCCTTCGCACAGCGACGAGCGTCGGTGCTCCCACTGAGGAAGACGTGCGGATCGCAGAGCTTGTCGGAACCCTCGCCAGCATCGGTGGTGCTGATGTCGGTGGAGCGCTCGCCGCTGAGCGTGTGAACTACGTCTTGCTGCAGCCGGGCAGTGACCCAGCTGAAGAGACGTTGCTCCAGCGCACGCTCGATCAGCATGCCGAACTCGCAAGCGTGGGCGAAACCGCGCAGGGGCTACTCTGGCGGGTTTCTGATTCGGCCGTGAACCGCGACGAGCTCGGTGACGATTCTGTGGCGCTTGAGGGCACCTCATTCGCTGGTCACACGGTGTGGATCGCGCAGCTCATCGTGCTCTTCGCAATGCTGCTGCTCGCACTCCCAACAGGCGAAGTGGTCGAGCGACCTGAGCGTCGCAAGCGGCCGGGTCGCACGCGCAAGCAGAAGCCGGTACCGATGCCTAAGCCGGAGCCTGCGCCGACCCCTGAGCCTGCGCCGAGCCCTGAGCTCCGCGAGCACGACGCACCGGACGAGACACTCTCGGTCACCGAGACCGCACCGGCGGTGACCTTCGAGGAGACGCCGCCGGTCGACGCTGCGGTGACCTTCGAGGAGACGCCGCCGGTTGATCAAGGGCCGCCCCACGATCCTGCGGCCTCCCAGAACCCAGAGACACCCCGCGAACCGGAGGGAGAGCAGCGATGACCGAACCCACGAAGCTCGTGACAGGCGGCGCGCGTGCGCTCACCGGCGTCGTGATCACCGCTGCGGCCGCTACGGGCGCACTGCTCATTGGTACTCTCAATTTCCCGAGCGTGCACAGCGAACCGAGGGCTACCCAGGTCGACACGATGCAGACTGGTGCGCGCGAACTCGTGTGTGCTGGTGCCTTTGCAGAGCTTGGGGCTGATCCTTCCAGGCCCGACATCGCGATGCCGGTCGGTCATACGAACGTCATGGTGAGTGGCACAGGCGAGCATAAAGAACTGGCTTTTAGCGAAACCGATGCGACGAGCGTCGGCGGTGCTACCGTGTTTGTTGGCACGATGAGCGAGCCGCTCGCCGCCGCCCAGGTGCAGCAGCTCGATACTGCGACGCTCTCGGGCACAGTCGCGAGTGAGTGTGTTGAACCAGTGAACGAACAGTGGTTACTCGGCGGTGCCAGCATGCTCGGAGCTTCGACAACACTGAGCCTCGGAAATCCGGGTTCGGTCGCCGCCACCGTACATATTTCCGTGTTCGACGAGCAGGGCAAGATCGATGATCAGCAGACCTCTGGGGTCATCGTGGCACCGCAGTCGCAGCAGACTATCTCGTTGAACGGCTACGCCCCCGATAGCGAGCGCTTCGCCGTGCGTGTGTCGAGCACGGGCGCTCCGGTTGGCGCGAGTCTGAGCGTTTCGCAGATCGACGGCATTAACCCCGTGGGGGCCGCGACGGTGACGCGTCAGGTGCGCGCTGAAACCGTGTCGGTTATTCCGGGAGTAGCGAATGAGGCCGTTGGTAATCACGGGCCGGCGGAGCCGGGCGGTGACGCCGCCGATTCGTTCCCGCTGCGTGTGCAGGCGATAACGCCGGGCACGGAGGCGGCGACAGCCGAGGTGTTCGCACTCAGCAGTGATGGTGAGCGCATCTCCGTCGGCTGGATTGAGTTGCAGCCGGGAACGCTCGGTGAGCTCGAAGTCGTGTCGTGGCCGAAGAACGCTCACGCGGTAGTGGTCGAGTCTGCGGTGCCGGTCTTCGCTGCGGCAGGCGGGTCGGCGAATGACGACACCGCCCACGATTTCGACTGGTTCACACCGGCGCCAGAAATGGCGGCGCACTCCGAGGTGCGCGCCGCCATCGTTCCGGGGGGAACACTGATCCTCACGAATGCTGGGCCTGGGACAGCGACAGTGACGATTCACAGCGACGATGATGACTCAGATCCGCTCACATTCGAGGTAGAGTCTGGGAGCGCAGTGCCGACTGTCGCGAAGGGCAGTGTGACGATCGAGAGTACCGCCCCGGTCTCCGCTGGTGTTCGCGTGCTCTCTGGCGGTGCGATCGCGGGATACCCGGTGATACCAAGCGCGGAGCCTGACGGCGAACTCACCGTCTATACGAGGTGACCGCTCGGTAGACTGGTCGTATGAATGTTCGACGCACTCACGGCCGTGGCACGCCCACCCGTCACGGGCGTCGGCCGATCCGCTCGTCGATCACCGGGCCAGCGCTGCCGAACCCGCACAGCCGCGTAAATCGGTTCGATTCAGACGCACGAGGAGTCGTCGAGTTTCTACAGTCGATGTTTCCCGAAGAGCTCGGCGATGTGCAGATCGGGTTTCAGACCGTGCCGACCGGTCTTGGCACGAGCAACAACCCGCTGTTGTATTCGGTGGATCGCGCAGCGCGAACCATCATGATGTACCGCATGCCGATTCAGCGCGCGCGAGGGCTCCACGTGAACGACGACGAGCACCGCCGATACTTCGTCGAGCATTGCGTGTACCTTGCGGTGTGCGAGTACCTCGGCAAAGAGCCGTGGGACCTGCTCCCTGGCCGCTTTGATCACTTTTGAATCTGCCAGCCTCCCAGTCTTTTGAGTGTTTGCCGACATAATGGGTCTCATGAGCGCACGAATCCTTGTAGTGGATGACGACAGGGCACTTGCCGAGATGCTGAGCATGGTCTTGCAGGGCGAGGGGTTCTTAGTTGAGCACGCATATGACGGACCCGCCGCGGTCGATCAGTTTCGCGCGAGCCGCCCTGATCTCGTGCTCCTCGACGTGATGCTCCCGGGCCTTGACGGGATCGGGGTGTGCGAGCAGATTCGCGCAGAGTCTGGCGTGCCGATCATCATGCTCACCGCCCGCACCGACACTCGCGACGTGGTGCGTGGGCTCGAAGTGGGTGCAGACGACTATGTGGTGAAGCCCTTTAACCCGGCCGAACTCATCGCGCGCATCCGTGCGCGTCTTCGCGAACCCCAGGATGACGTGAGCGAGACACTCGCAATCGGCGACCTGTCGATCGATGTCGCGGGCCACCAGGTGACTCGTAACGGCGAGGTTATTCCGCTGACCCCGCTTGAGTTCGATCTCCTCGCGATACTCGCACGCAAGCCTCAGCAGGTGTTCACCCGCGAGGTGCTGCTCGAAAAGGTATGGGGATACCAGTACAAGGCAGACACCCGGCTCGTGAACGTGCATGTGCAGCGTTTGCGCGCCAAGATCGAGGTCGATCCTGACCATCCCGTCATTGTGACTACTGTGCGCGGCGTCGGGTATCGCGCGGGTGCACGCGCAGAATAGCCGGGCACATGGCTGAGACGGGGTCGCGCGGAGCCTCACGGCGCGCCTGGCGTCGTGTGCGGCTCTTCGGGCAGCGCGTCTGGCTGCGAATCAGACGTTTCATTCGCCCGGTGATCGACCCGTTCGCTACGCTGTGGTCGCGTTCGCTCATGGTGCGCACCATGACCATCACCGGCGTCGTTACTGGCGCGATGATCGCGAGCGCTGGCGTGTTCGTGCTCACGAGTGTGAGCAACGACCTGTATTCGTCGCGTCGCGATCAGGCCCTCCAGGATTCGGCGCGCGCGACCGTTGCCGCGCAGGGCTTGCTCGACGCGTTCGACACGGCGGATCGAGGCGGCCTCTCGTCACTCGCAAGCTCGGTGACGCAGACCGTGCAAGACACCTCCGCGAGTCAGATGATCTTCGTGCGCAGGCAGGTCGGGCAGACACCGTTTCTCGAGATTCCATCGTCGTTCGATACGACCTCAGTGCTCGTGCAGGCGGTCTCGGCTGAGCTCACCTCATCGGTGCGGAGCGATGGGGAGCCGCAGCACTGGCAACCCGTAACGTTTTACCGAGATGACGGAGACTCCTCTCCCGGGATTATTGTCGCGTCGTCGCTCACCTTCCCGTCTGGTGCGGGTGTGTTCGACCTGTTTATTGGTTACGACCTTGCTGACACCGAGCAGACGCTCTCGTTTGTCGCTCGTACCCTGCTGCTCACGGCCGTAGCAATGATGCTGTTTATCGGCTTGCTCGTGCTCGTGATTTCGCGAATCGTGTTCAGGCCGATTCGCGTCGCCGCAGACACGAGCCGTCGGCTCGCCGCAGGGGAGGCGGACGCCCGAATGCCGCGCCAGCACGACGAACATTTCGACGTGCTCTCCGACGGGTTCAACGACATGGCCGACACCCTGCAGGCCCGCATTCACGAGCTCGATCACCTGTCCGCCATGCAGCAGCGGTTCGTGTCAGACGTGTCGCACGAGCTACGCACCCCGCTCACCACGATCCGCCTCGCGAGCGAGGTACTCAAGGGCGAGCAGGATTCGCTCGGTGCGGGGCAGCAGCGTGCGGTCGAGGTCTTGAGCACGCAAGTCGAGCGCTTCGAGCTGCTCCTCACCGACTTGCTCGAAATCTCGCGCTATGACGCGGGCAGAGTCACCCTCGAAACAGAGCCCACGAACCTTGTGCATCTCGTTGACGAGGTCGTCGCATCGCTCCAGCAACTCTCACCGAGCGTGATAGAGGTTCGCGCGCTTGGCGGGTACACCCCGGTCGATGTCGATGCCAGGCGCATCAGGCGGATCGTCTCGAACCTTGTCGGCAACGCGATTGAGCACGGCGAGGGCCACCCCATCGTGGTCACCATCGACTCGAACGCAGACGCCACCGCGATTGCCGTGCGCGACTGGGGGGTCGGCATGAGCGAGCAATCGGTCACGCACGTGTTCGATAGGTTTTGGCGAGCTGATCCATCACGCAAACGCACACTTGGTGGGACCGGACTGGGGCTTGCGATCGCACGCGAGGATGCGGCGGTGCACGGCGGATTTCTCGAGGTGTGGTCGCGCCTCGGTGAGGGATCGCAGTTTCGACTTACGCTCCCGAAACGAGAAGACGTCACCGACTATATGTCGCCGATTGCGCTCATCCCCGAAGACGTCGACCCGCACTCAGGTCAGGTCGACGTGACTGGCGGTTGGCTCAAACGGCCCTTCCGCCGCATCCTCCGATCGCCTCGGGAGGGACGCTCATGATCCACACCCGAATACGGAGGCGTGTGAAACGCCTCGCGCAACTTGCGCTCGCCGCAGTGGCGACGGTGTCGCTTGCAGCCTGTGTCTCGGTGCCGGGTGACGGGCCGGTGCAACTCGGCCTGTCAGATCTGCAGCAAGCGGAGCGACTCGTGCAGTTCAGCGCATCAGGCCCATCGGCGGGCGATAGCCAAGAGCAGTTGGTGCGCGGATTCTTGCTCGCGGCCAATGCGAGCGCAGACGATTACGCGGTGGCACGCGAGTTTCTTTCGGAGCCCTATGCCTCGCAGTGGGATCCATACGACGGCGCACTCGTGTATGAGGGAACGAAACCCTATCGAGCCGACGGTGAGAACGCCGGCATGCTCTCACTTGCAATCGTTGCGAATGTTGACGCGGCCGGGGCACTTCTTCCCGTGGAGTCGGGTGCGAGTACCGAACTCAGGTTCGAGTTCGTGCGGCAGGGCGAAGAGTGGCGCATCTCTTCCGCTCCGAGTGGTGTGCTCGTGGATCGCTCCAGCTTCACAACCGTGTGGTCTGCGCACCAACTCCACTTCCTTGGCCCTGGTGAACGTCTGGTAGCCGATCCTCGGTGGTTCCTCTCGCGAACCGCGCTGGCGACCGAGGTCGTGACCTCGCTCATTGAGGGACCGAGCGCGCGACTCTCACAGGTGGTGCACTCGGGATTTCCACCCGGGGCACGCCTTACGAAGGGCACCGTGACCGTTACAGACGGGCTCGCTCGCGTCGATCTCATGGGTGACGGACTCGATAACGAGCTGGCCCAGCGCGAGATTCACGCGCAGCTGCTGTCAAGCTTGCAAACGGTTCCGGGTGTCAATCGCGTCGAGCTGCTCATTGAAGGGGTCGCCGTACCCGAACCCTCGAATCCCATTACCGACGAGTCCGCGAGCCAGGGTGCGATGAAGCCAGTCGGGTTTGTCGACGGAACGTTCGGCATCATTTCGGCCGCAGACGCCGAGCCGATCACCGACATTAGCGAGATCGTTGAATCGCTGGGCGCCAACGCCGTCTCCGTGTCCCGCTCGCGCACGCTCGCTGCTGTGCGCAATAGCGATGGTGTGAGCATTGTCTCTGGCGGCTCCGTCGCCCTCATCGACCAGCGGCGAGCGTTGCTCGAACCGAGTGTCGATGACGACCTGTGGGCGTGGACGGTCAGCGCAGCAGACCCGACGGTGATGCGGGTCACAGCAGCCGACGGAGCGCAGCACGCCTTCACGGCGCCTTGGCTTGCTGATCTCGATGTGCGGACGTTGCGGGTGTCGCCCGGGGGTAGCCTCATTGCGGCCTATATCAACGATGGGGCGAACAGCAGGGTGCTCATTGCCGGCGTGATCCGCGATAACGATGGAGTGCCGACCGGCGTGAGTGAGGAAGCTGATGTCGAGATGTGGGTGGGCGGCGAGGCGATCGACTTCGACTGGGTGGATTCGCAACGCTTCGTAGCTCTCAGCAAGCAAGGAAACGCGGGCAAGGTGACCGTTGGAGGACCGGGCATGTTCTCGGTTGAACAGGGTTCGGTGCCGAACGCGTCGCATGTCGCGGGCGGAGGAAGTCGCGCCCAAATTCGCGTGGCAACCTCAGACGGTGAGTTCTATGCACCCCAGGGCAGTAGCGGCTGGCAACAAGTCGCGAACTCGGTCGAGCTGCTCGGCAAGCGCGGGTAGCGTCGCGTCGCGGTAGTGTCGTGCACAGCTTGCTTCGGTGCTCATTTGCCGGTTGGCAGGCGCGTTCGTTGTGGATCATGACCTGACGACCTCGTGGTTCGAGAGAATCGCTGCATGGATTCGATTTCACGAGACCGCCTGCAGCTTTTGCTCGGCTGGCTGCGGGATTTCTGGCTGGATCTCCTTGCGCTGTTGTGGCCGACCGCATGCGTCGCGTGCGGGTGGCCGGATCGCGACCTGTGCTCCTCGTGCACCGCAGCCGTGTGCGAGGCGCGAGGCGCGCACACGGAGTATCTGAGCGCAGGCCCACCGTACTACGTTGCCGGTCCGTATTCGGGAGAGGTGCGCGCGACGCTTATCGCTTTTAAGCACGATGGCGCCTACGGGTGTGTGAAACCACTGGGAATACGGCTCGGGTCGGTGCTCCGTGCGGCATGCGCAGAGGCGGGTACCGATCCACCGCTGCTCGTCACGATTCCTTCGCGACCAGCCCGAGTGCGGTCACGCGGATACCGTCACGTAGACGCGCTCGTTGGTGTGGCCGTGCGTCGCGAGCGCCTTCCGCTCGAACTCGTGCGTGTGCTGCGCGTGACACGCGGCCGTACCGGCCAGGTTGGGCTGGGCGCGGCGTCACGGGAACGAAATGCGCGCAGAATCGCTGTGCGCAAACGTGCAATTAAATTCAAAGGACGGGAAGTGATTCTCGTCGATGACATCGTGACGACCGGGGCAACAACTCGGGCCGCCTGCGAAGTGCTTGAGCTTGCTGGAATGCGTGTTATTGCAGTCGTTGCGCTGTGCCACGCCGTGCGAAAAGACGACTCTGAGCAAACTCAAGTGGAAGAGCAGGGGCAAAACGCGATAGTGTTCCGGAAAGGCGTGAAGGTGCGCCACACAGGCCCACCCGCCTCGTCACCAGGGAGGTCGTCATGGACGTCAACATCCACGGTCGGAATGTCGGAATAACGGATCGATTTGAGAACTACGTCGAGTCCAAAACCGAGAAGGTGGCGGGGCTGCTTCCCAAACTGCAGACTATGGAAATCCGAGTCTCAAGGCAGAGCGATAAGAGCCCAAAGCACGGCGATCGTGTCGAGATCACTCTCGTAGGCCCAGGGCCCACCATTCGAGCCGAATCGATGGGTGCCGATAAATACACCGCGTTCGATATGGCCTACGGCCGAGTGCTCGAACGCATTCGTCGCGCGAAAGATCGCAAGCAAGACCGCCGTGGACGCGGTCGCACGTCGCTCGGTGATGCCGCGGCCGTAGACTTCTCGGTTGTAGACGTTCGCCCCGCCCCGGCAGAGGTCATCGACGCGGTTGCCTCAGGCGCGATCCCGGTCGTGGAAGAAAACGACGAGCAGCAGTACAGCCCGGTCGTCATTCGCACGAAGGAGTTCCCGGCTGAGCACCTGTCGACTGAAGAAGCGGTCGATCAGATGGAGCTCGTGGGTCACGACTTCTTCCTCTTCATCGAGAAGGGCAGCGAGAGGCCGAGCGTCGTGTACCGCCGTAAGGGCTGGAACTACGGGGTCATCTCGCTCGCCGAGTGAGTTGAGTCTCGAACTCTCACGAAGCACCCCGGTGCGTTTCGACGTCACAGTTAGATGACGTGAATGCGCGCCGGGGTGTTTTGCTGTTTACGGTTGTAGCCACGTTTTTGCGGCCTCGTGCGGTGCACCCGCCTCGAGGCCGGCGATGTAAGACTCGACTCCGTCTAAGAGCCGTTCGATAGTGAAGCGGAACGGATCGCTCTCGGACAAGAAGACTCCGGCGTCGATCGCCTCACGAAGTGACGGAAACTGATCGGCTGTGATGAGCCGATCATAGAGTGATGCCTCTTGCGCTGTGACTTCGTCGGCGGTGAGCCCGGAAGCTCGTGACTGAGAAGCGTAGCCGGTGAGCACGGTTCCGTACCAGCGGGCGTCTCCGGTAATTGAGAGCACCACCGCCAACCGCTCCTCGTGTGTGAGGGGAGTATCGCTGAGAGCCTTCAGGCCAGCTTCCAACCAGGCTGAACTGCTCGGTGTAATTGGGGCGCCTGTAATTGGGAGCGTCACGACCCAAGAGTGTCGAAGGTAAATGCGCACCTGTGCTTCGAATAGAGTTCGCAGGCGTGCGCGCCACCCCTTTGCTTTTCGCACAGACTCCGGTGGAACGCCGGTTACCTGCTCCTGCATGAGGAGAAGGAGGTCATCTTTCGCACTGACATAGCGGTAGAGCGACATCGGGGTGAAGCCGAGCTTCGATGCGACCGCAGCCATGGAGACGGCGCTGAGCCCTTCACCGTCGGCGATTTCAATGGCGGCGTCAACGATGCGTTCGACGCTCATCTCACGCTTCGGCCCCCGCTGCGGGCTCGCTGCAACCCCCCAGGCGAGCGCCAAGCCGCGCGCGAGCTCCGGCAATTCCTCGTCGGTCATTTCCCCAGTTTAGCTCTGTCTCTGACGTAAACAGTGTGTTACTGTAATAAACAGTTTACTCAATACACAGAAGGGAAAACTGAGTGAGCACACCAGCAATCGAAATCTCTCACCTCAGTAAGTCCTTTGGCGCGCACCAGGTGCTCCGCGGCCTTAACATCACGGTACGTGCAGGTGAGGTGTTTGCGTTGCTCGGCCCCAACGGTTCGGGCAAGACCACCACCATCAATGTGCTCACAACGCTCACGCAGGGCGATGAAGGGCAGGTGACCGTCGCAGGGTTTGATGTGCGCTCGGAGCCGATCGAGGTGCAGCGTCGGATCAGTCTCACGGGACAGTCGGCGGCCGTCGACGAGGCTCTGACTGCCACAGAGAACGTGGTCATGTTCTCGCGGCTCGCCGGTTTGAGTCGTGCGGACTCCCGGCGTCGTGCGACACAGCTCCTCGCGCAGTTTCACCTTCAAGACTCCGCCTCGCGCCCGGTGCGAACCTTCTCTGGTGGCATGCGGCGCAGGCTCGACCTCGCGCTGAGCTTCATCGTTTCACCCGAGGTGCTCTTTCTCGACGAGCCGACAACGGGGCTCGACACGCGCAGTCGTCGAGACCTGTGGCAGCTCATTCGCTCACTTGCCGACTCAGGAACAACGGTCTTCCTCACGACCCAGTACCTCGAAGAGGCCGACCAACTCGCAGACCGCATTGCGGTGCTCCACGAGGGAAGCATCGTCGCCCTCGGTACAGCCGAAGAGCTGAAATCCAGGGTTGGCGGCGACACAGTCGAGCTTCGCGATGAGCAGGGCGAACTCGTTCGATCTGTCGCCACCGACGGCACGGTGCACGGTGTGCGATCCGCACTCGATCTGCTCGATCAACCGGGGCTCTCAGGAACCGTGACCCTTCGCCGCCCAACGCTCGACGATGTCTTCCTTGCATTGACCTCGCCAGGTGCTGACGAATCCAAAGTCAAGGAGTTCACATGAGTACCGCACCAGCCATACGGCGACCCCTTCGCGGATTCACCGCTGAGTCAGTATTCGTGGGGCGCAGCCTGAAACACTCACTGCGCGACGGCGAATCACTCCTCATGGCGATCCTGCTGCCGGTCATGCTCATGCTGATGTTTACCTGGGTGTTCGGTGGGGCTATCGATCCCTCGGGAGCGTATGTCGATTACGTGGTTCCTGGCATCATTCTCACCTGCGCCGGATTTGGGGCCTCCTCGACGGCGGTGTACGTCGCGAACGACATGCGCACCGGCATCATTGACCGGTTTCGCACGATGCCGCTGCGCGCGGGTGCGGTGCTCACCGGTCACGTCGTCGCGAGCCTCATGCGCAATCTCGTGGCTACAGCAATCGTGATTGGCGTGGGGATTGCGGTTGGGTTTCGTCCGACCGCCGATTTCGCACAGTGGATCGCGGTGGCCGGACTTATCGGTCTCTACATCCTCGCAATCACCTACCTCTTCGCGGCAATAGGTCTCGCTGCCCGCTCTCCCGAGGGCGCAAACGGGTACGGCTTCATCCTGCTGTTCCTTCCGTATTTATCGAGTGCGTTCGTGCCCGTCGCAAGTATGCCCGGCTGGTTGCAACCTTTGGCGGAGCATCAGCCCGTGACACCTATTATCGAAACCATCCGCGGGCTGCTCATGGGTACGCCGATGCACACGGAACCGTGGTGGGCGGTTGGCTGGTGCCTCGCCATACTCGCTGTGGCGATGGTGTGGGGTGCCTGGCTGTTCCGTCGTAAGTCGGGCAGGCGCTAACCGAGTGAGCGGTGTCGGCGCGAGAAGCGGATCCGCACACCCCAGACGAGCACGCTACGGAGCGCCTCGAAGATGATCCCGAACGACATCTTCGAGCGCCCGCCTAAGCGCTCGACAAAGGTGATCGGCACCTCAGCGATGGGGCACCCCGCACGTTCGAGGAGCCAGGCGCTTTCTACCTGAAATCCGTACCCATTTGATGAGACCTCTGTGAGGTCGACCCGATCAAACCAGGCTGTGTCGAGCACGCGGAAGCCGCTCGTGAGATCGCGGAGCCTTGAGCGCAGCGATCCACGAGCGACTGCGGTGCCCACTCGAGAGATGCACACGCGGTACCACGGCCAGTTCTCGATGCGGCCGCCCTCGATCCACCGAGCGCCAATGACCAGCCCGCCACCCGCGCGCGCGGCATCGAGCAGCGCGGGCAGCTGTTCGGGGAGGTGCGAGCCGTCGGCATCCATCTCAATCGCTAAGCGGTAGCCCTCACTTGCTGCGTGCTGAAAGCCCGCGAGGTAGGCGGTGCCGAGGCCGAGCTTGCCTTCGCGGTGGATCACGCGCACCCGCGGATCGCGTGCGAGTCCATCCGCGATTTCACCCGTGCCATCGGGACTCCCATCGTCGATGATGAGCACGTGCGCGCGCGGAATCTGCGCGAGCACCCGATCCACAATGTCTGCGAGAGTCGTGCGCTCGTTGAACGTCGGAAGAATGACGAGCGCGCCGTCACCTTGATCCGCCATTCGATTCCTCACTCATCAGAAGCCCCGTGATTCCCACCGATTCCGGGGTATTCCAGTGAATTTACGGTGGGCTATAAGGGGGAGCTTGCTAAGCTGAAGCGTTGTCACAATTGGGCAACAACGATGCCGCTTCGGAGCGACCATCGTGCACTACGGTACAGGAGACACAACGTGGCGACAGTCCTCGAGAAGATCCTTCGCGTCGGCGAAGGGCGCACGCTCAAAAAGCTCGAGAGGTTAGCGAAGACCGTTGAAGACCTCGAGCCTTCATTTGAAGCACTGAGTGACGAAGAGCTCCGGGGAGAGACCGACGAGTTTCGCGAGCGCCTCGAGAACGGCGAGACGCTCGACGACCTGCTGCCAGAAGCGTTTGCCGCAGTGCGCGAGGCAGCGAAGCGCACCATTGGGCTCCACCCGTTCCACGTGCAGGTTATGGGTGGCGCGAACCTGCACCTTGGCAACATCTCTGAGATGAAGACCGGTGAAGGTAAAACCCTCGTCGCGACCATGCCTGCCTACCTCAATGCCCTTGCCGGCAAAGGCGTGCACATCATCACCGTGAACGACTACCTCGCGAGCTACCAGAGTGAGCTCATGGGGCGCGTCTTCCGCGCGCTCGGAATGACGACCGGCTGCATCGTTTCAGGGCAGGATCCGACGGAGCGTCGTAAGCAATACAACGCAGACATCACCTACGGCACGAACAATGAGTTCGGCTTTGATTACCTCCGCGACAACATGGCGTCGAGCTCTGCCGAGCGTGTGCAGCGCGAGCATTACTTCGCCATCATCGATGAGGTCGACTCGATCCTTATCGACGAGGCGCGTACCCCGCTCATCATTTCGGGCCCCTCATCCGGCGAGGGCAACCGCTGGTTTGGTGAGTTCGCGCGCATCGCAAAGACACTGGTGCCCGACGTCGACTACGAGGTCGACGAGAAGAAGCGCACCGTCGGTGTGCTCGAGTCGGGTATTGAGAAGGTCGAAGATTACCTCGGCATCACGAACCTCTACGAGTCAGTGAATACGCCGCTCATCTCGTTCCTGAACAACTCGATCAAAGCGAAGGCGCTCTTCACACGCGACAAGGACTATGTCGTCTTGAACGGTGAGGTGCTCATTGTCGATGAGCACACCGGCCGCATCCTGGCCGGGCGCCGCTACAACGAGGGCATGCACCAGG